>NZ_CBDRFA010000003.1:0-186377 GCF_965343085.1 Nocardiopsis synnemataformans
CCTCCCCCCCCCCAGACCCCCCCCCCCCCCCCCCCCCGGCACCCGGGTTAGGCGCGTTGTGTAGTCGAATCGGGTCAGCTCGACACCGTGTTAAGAACAAGGTTTCTTTTGTCTCCCCCTATACATATAGATGTTGAACTGTGTACCTTCTTCCTGTTTCGCTCCAATCGGAATCAGGAGTACACAGGATGGCGTCATCCCCCCCGACCCCCAGCTCCCGGCGTGCCAGACGCGGACTGACCGGAGTCTCCCTCGCCGGAGCGGCGGTGCTCATGGTCGGACTCCTCGGCCCGGCCTCTGCCTCGGCGGACGAAGAGTTCGTCAGTGACGCCGACACCAGCGCCAACATCACCCATGTGACCAACGTCCCGAAGACCGAGGCCATGAGTGACTTCAACTCCGATCTCGCCTTCAGCGGCGACTACGCCATCGGCGGCAACTACAACGGCTTCGTCATCTACGACATCTCCGAGCCGGAGGAGCCGCAGGTCGTCTCCGAGGTCCTGTGCCCGGGCGGCCAGGGCGACGTGTCGGTCAGCGGCGACCTGCTCTACTTCTCGGTGGACTACCCCCGCGCGGGCACCGAGTGCGGCGCCCCCTCGGTGCCGACCACCGATCCGGACGGTTTCGAGGGGATCCGGATCTTCGACATCTCCGACAAGGCCAACCCGCGGTACGTGTCGGCGGTGCGCACCGACTGCGGCTCGCACACCAACACCCTGGTGCCGGGCAAGGACGGCGAGCACGAGTACGTGTACGTCTCCTCGTACTCGCCCTCGGAGCGCTTCCCGAACTGCCAGCCGCCGCACGACAAGATCTCCGTCATTGAGATCCCCGTCGACGAACCGTCCGAGGCCAGGGTCATCGACACCCCGGTGCTCTTCCCCGACGGCGGCAACACCGGTACCGCCGGCTGTCACGACATCACCGTCTACGCCGAGCGCGACGTCGCCGCGGGCGCCTGCATGGGCGACGGCGTCCTGATGGACATCTCCGACCCGGCCGCGCCGGTCGTCACCGAGGTGGTCCAGGACGACAACTTCGCGTTCTGGCACTCGGCGACCTTCACCAACAACGGTCAGACCGTGCTGTTCACCGACGAGCTCGGCGGAGGCGGCGGCGCCACCTGCAACGAGGAGATCGGTTCCGAACGCGGCGCCAACGCCATCTACGCCATCGGCGGCGGCCAGGACACCCCCGAGCTGGAGTTCGAGGGCTACTACAAGCTGCCCCGCCACCAGGCCGACACCGAGAACTGCGTCGCGCACAACGGCTCGCTGATCCCGGTCCCCGGACGCGACTACTTCGTGCAGTCCTGGTACCAGGGCGGCGTCTCGGTGATCGACTTCAACGACCCGAGCGACCCCCAGGAGATCGGCCACTTCGACCGCGACCCGATCAGCGAGGACGAGCTCGTCCTGGGCGGATCCTGGTCGGCCTACTACTACAACGGCTACGTCTACTCCTCCGACATCACCCGCGGGCTCGACGTCCTGAAGCTGGACGACCCCCGGTTCCGGGTGGCCGAGCAGGTGCAGATGGACGAGTTCAACCCCCAGTCCCAGCCCGAGTACCGGCCGGGACGCGGCAACGGCCGCTGACCGCACGGGCGCCCCGGATCCCGAGGGGACCGGGGCGCCCGCCCGAACGCCGCCCGGCACGTGACCGGGTGACGAAGGACCGGGGCCGCGGCCGTGTACGCCGCGGCCCCAGTGCGTCCACCCCCACCCCCTAGTGCACACAGGAGAACCCATGCCCGCACCTCCCGCAGCACCACGGGCCAGGAAGGCTCTGCGCCGTACCGCGGCCCTCGCGTCCGCCGCGGCCGCGTCCCTGCTCGTGGGGCTCCTCGGTCCGGCCGCCGCGCAGGCGGACGAGGCGCCCGCCGAAGACATCCACAGCGCCAACATCACCCACGTCGCCCACATGCCCAAGCCCTCGGCCGTGCGCAACGTCAACTCGGACCTGGCCTTCAGCGGCGACTACGCCATCGGCGGCAACTACGACGGCTTCGTCATCTACGACATCTCCGAGCCGGAGGAGCCGCAGGTCGTCTCCGAGGTCCTGTGCCCGGGCGGCCAGGGTGACGTGTCGGTCAGCGGCGACCTGCTGTACTTCTCCGTCGACTACCCCCGCGCGGGCACCGAGTGCGGCGCCCCCTCGGTGCCGACCACCGATCCGGACGGTTTCGAGGGGATCCGGATCTTCGACATCTCCGACAAGGCCAACCCGCAGTACGTGTCGGCGGTGCGCACCGACTGCGGCTCGCACACCAACACCCTGGTGCCGAGCAAGACCGGTGACAGCGACCTGGTCTATGTGTCGTCGTACTCGCCTTCCGAGGCCTTCCCGAACTGCCAGCCGCCGCACGACAAGATCTCCGTCATCGAGGTGCCGCATGACGCGCCCGAGGAGGCCGCGGTCGTCAACGAGCCGGTCCTGTTCCCCGAGGGCGGCAACCACGAGCAGGACGGTCTGCTGCTGCCCACCCAGGGTTGCCACGACATCACCGTCTACGCCGAGCGCGACATCGCCGCGGGCGCCTGCATGGGCGACGGCGTGCTGATGGACATCTCCGACCCGGTGAACCCGGTCGTCACCGAGGTGGTCCAGGACGAGAACTTCGCGTTCTGGCACTCGGCGACCTTCACCAACGACGCCAGGACCGTGCTGTTCACCGACGAGCTCGGCGGAGGCGGCGCCCCGACCTGCACCGAGGAGGTCGGCCCCCAGCGCGGTGCCGACGCGATCTACGAGGTGGGCGGCGGCGACTCGCCGGAGCTGGACTTCGCCAGCTACTTCAAGATCGACCGCCACCAGGGCGACCAGGTGTGCGTGGCGCACAACGGCTCGCTGATCCCGGTGCCCGGCCAGGACTACTTCGTGCAGTCGTGGTACCAGGGCGGCGTCTCGGTGATCGACTTCAACGACCCGAGCGCCCCGAGCGAGATCGGCTTCTTCGACGTGGACTCCCGCGTGGAGGAGGGCGTGCAGGACAACGACACCTGGTCGACGTACTACTACAACGGCTACGTGTACTCGTCCGACATCGAACGCGGCCTGGACGTGCTGCGGATCGACGACCCGCGCGTGCGCGCGGCCGAGCGGGTGCGGATGGAGGAGTTCAACCCGCAGAGCCAGGAGAGCTACCGGCCGGGACGGCACTGACGGCGGGTGGAGGGCTGACGGGCTCCCCGAGCCCGTGACCCCGGCGGGGGCGGTGCCGCGGCACCGCCCCCGTTGCCGTGGTGCGGCCCCGCTTCGCCGTCCTGTCCGGGGGGAGGGCACAGCGCAGCAGGGCGGGCTCGGGGACCCCCCGATTCCAGGAAAGCAGGCCAGAGCCCGGCACCGCCAGGGCCACCTCTGCCCTGTGGACGACGCGGGAGGCCGCGCGGCCTCAGCCGAAGAGGCGGTCGGTGGGGGCGTCCACGGCCTCCAGGACCCGGCCGGTGAAGTAGACCGTGCCCAGTGCCAGCACGCGTTCGCCGAGCGCGCGCAGGTCCGCGGGGGACAGGTCCGCGGCGTCCGTGCGGCCCCAGTGTTCCGGCAGGGCGTGCTCGAAGCGCAGGTGGGCCTCGGGCAGGCGCACGGCGGTCACGGGCAGGTCGCCGAGGACCTCCACCGCTCCCGACACGTCCTTGTGGTCGGGCAGGCACAGCAGCACGTGGTCCACCCCGCCCCACAGCTGGCGGGCGTGGTCCAGTGCGGCGGCGACCCCGTTGCGGTCGATGGCCGAGTCCACGATCACCTCGGCGCCCGCCTCCCCGCCGGGCACGGCGTGGCGGGACAGCCTCCCCGGCAGCCGGACGGTGCCCAGCACGGCGTGCAGCCGATCCCGGTCCAGGGGCGGGCGGCCCAGGTGCTCCAGCATCCGCTCGGCCGCCGCCGTCCCCAGCACCCCCGAGGCCGCGGACAGCCCCGGCGGGCGCAGCCCGGGCGGCGGCTCCACCCCCGGCCGCTCCGGATCGACCACCTCGGCCCGGACCCGGCCCCCTGTGGCCTCGGCCAGGGCGGCGTCGACCTCGGCGGCCACCTCCGCGGTCTGCGGCAGACGCACCAGCGCGCGGGTCCGCTCCCCGGCGACCCGGGCCTTCTCCCGGGCGATCTGCGCCACGGTGTCGCCGAGGACGCCCACGTGCTCGGCGAAGACCTTCCCCAGGGCGACGACCTCCGGACCGACCAGGCGCAGTTCGTCGCGGTGACCGCCCATCCCGGCCTCCAGCACGCACACGTCGGCGCCCACCTCGCGGGCGCGCAGCAGGCCCGCCACCAGGAACAGCCCGCTCGGCGCCAGGTAGCCGCCCGACTCCTCCACCGACGGCAGCTCCCGGCGGGCGGCCGCGATCCGCTCGCCCAGCGCGTCCAGTTCTCCGTCGGTCACCGACGTCCCGTCCACCCGCACGCGCTCGCGGTAGGAGCGAAAGCTCGGCCCGGTGACCAGCACCGTGCGCAGCCCGGCCGACGACAGCGCCGCCGCCGCCGTGGTCGCGGTGCTCCCCTTGCCCTTGGAGCCCACCACCCCCAGCACCGGCGGGCGTTCGGCGTCCAGGTCCAGCGCGCGCATCAGCGCCGCGGCGCGCTCCAGGCTCCGGGTCTGTCCGGGGCGGCGCCGCGCCCACTCGGAGAAGAACAGGTCAAGGCTTGGCATGCTCCCAGTATGGTCTGCGCGACACAGGCCACCGGATCCTTTGCCCGGGGTCCGGGCCCAGGTGGGGGCGCGTAGACTGACGCGGGTGTACACCCCGAACACACGAGACACCGAGACACCGTGAGCGAAGCCAGCGCCGAGCAGCGCTACGCCGAGGTGACCGCGGAGATCCTCTCCCGTGCGCCCGAGTCCGACATCGATCCTCGACTGGACCGGGTCCGCACCCTGCTGGACCTCCTGGGCGACCCGCACCGCAACTTCCGGGCCATCCACGTCACCGGCACCAACGGCAAGACCTCCACCGCCCGCATGATCGACGCGCTCATGCGCGGGCGGGGTCTGCGCGTGGGCCGCTACACCAGCCCGCACCTGCGCACCGTGCGCGAACGCATCGTCATCGACGGGGAGCCCGTCTCCCAGGAGCGGTTCGTCGAGACCTACGACGACATCCGCCCCTACGTCGAGATGGCCGACTCGATGAACGACGCTCCGCTGTCGTTCTTCGAGATCCTCACGGTGATGGCCTACGCCGTCTTCGCCGACGCCCCCGTGGACGTGGCCGTCGTCGAGGTCGGCATGGGCGGCCGGTGGGACGCCACCAACGTCGTCGACGGAGACGTCGCCGTGGTGACCCCCATCGGGATCGACCACACCGAGTACCTGCCCGACACGGTGGAGGGCATCGCCGAGGAGAAGGCGGGCATCATCAAGCCCGACTCCGTGGCGGTCCTGGCCCAGCAGCCGCTGCCCGCCGCCGAGGTTCTGATGCGCAACGCAGCGGAGGTCGGGGCACGGGTGGCCAGGGAGGGCCTGGAGTTCGGGGTCACCTCCCGCGAGATCGCCGTCGGCGGCCAACAGCTCGCCATCAAGGGCCTCACCGGCAGCTACGAGAACCTGTTCCTGCCCCTGTTCGGGGCGCACCAGGCCGGGAACGCCGCCGTGGCCGTCGCCGCGGTCGAGGCGTTCGCCTCCTCCGGCGACGACGCCGGGGGCCTGGACCCCGCCATCGTCGGCGAGGCCCTCGCGGGAGTGGACTCCCCGGGCCGTATGGAGGTCGTGCGCACCAGCCCGACCATCATCGCCGACGCGGCGCACAACCCGGCCGGGATGGCCGCCACCGCGGCGGCCGTGGAGGAGGCCTTCACCTTCTCCCGGCTGGTCGGAGTGGTCGCGATCATGGCCGACAAGGACGTCGAGGGGATTCTCGAACCCCTCGAACCACTGCTCGACGAGATCGTCGTCACCCGTAACTCCTCCCCGCGTTCCCTCGACCCGGAGCGGCTGTCCAACGTCGCCCAGCACATCTTCGGTGAGGACCGCGTACACGTGGAGCCCCGACTCGACGACGCCATCGACCGGGCCGTGGGCCTGGCCGAGGAAGGCGGGGAGTTCGGCGGCACCGGTGTACTGGTCACCGGATCGGTCGTCACCGCGGGTGACGCCGTCCATCTGTTGCGCGGTGTGCAGGAGTGACGGGCCAGGTCTACTACGAAGGGAACCCGCCGTGCGTGTAGTCTGCGCCGTCATCCTGGTGTTCGAGGTCATCGTGATCGGCCTCTTCATCCCCGTCGCCATCTCCCTGGAGGGGATGGACCCGGTCCTGGCCGGGAGCCTGTGGGGAGGGATGGCCGTCGCGGCCCTCGTGCTCTCCGGGCTCCAGAAGCACCGCTGGGCCCACTACGCGGCCTGGGCGTTGCAGGCCGCCTTCCTGTTCACCTCCTTCCTCGTCTCCGGGGCGATGCTGATCGCGGTGGTGTTCGTCTCGCTGTGGGTGACCGGCGTCATCATGGGCCGCCGCACCGACGAGATGAAGGCCGCCCACCTGGCCCGCGCCGAGGCGGAGGCAGCCGGGCAGGGCGGGGACACCGTGGCCTCCGCGCCCACGCGCCAAACGCGATAGTGTGACGCAGGTCCGGGCGGGCGGCCCGGGGAGACCCCTCCTTCTGCGGCCCCCGCACCTGTGACCCATCACCCGATTCCTCCGCGTGCGGCCGCTGCCGTGGGCGGGTGCCCACGTGCGCCACGCGGAGCCCCAGTGAGGAGTTGACACGCACGTGGAGCGCACTCTCGTTCTCATCAAGCCGGACGGCGTCCGCCGCAACATCGTCGGCGAGGTCATCTCGCGCATCGAGCGCAAGGGCCTGAAACTGGTCGCCATGGAGCTGCGCACGCTCGACGCCGAGACCGCCAGGACGCACTACGAGGAGCACGCCGAGCGCCCGTTCTTCGGCTCCCTCGTCGAGTTCATCACCGGTGGCCCCCTGGTGGCCATGGTGGTCCAGGGCGAGCGCGCGGTGGAGGCGTTCCGCGCCCTGGCCGGCGCCACCGACCCGGTGACCGCCACCCCCGGCACCATCCGCGGCGACTTCGCGCTGGAGGTGCAGCAGAACATCGTGCACGGCTCGGACTCCACCTACTCCGCCGAGCGCGAGATCAAGCTGTTCTTCCCCGACCTGTAGGGGAAACGGAGCGGTCCGCGGGTCCTTCGGCATGTGGGACCCGCGGCCACGGGCGACTTCTGTCGGTTCGTCCGCCGACGGGGCAACAATTCGGTGTGTTTGCGTAACGGACTAAGTGCTGACCGTTACGATACGGGGGACTGGATACCTATCGTGCCGGAACGACTACGTATGGTCGCCCCGGGCAACCACGTCCGACACGGCGCCTCTGAGGACGTTACATGCCGAACAACCTTGCTTTTCTCGGCCGGGACATGGCCGTCGACCTGGGTACCGCCAACACGCTCGTGTACGTGCGAGGACGCGGCATCGTTCTGAACGAGCCGTCGGTGGTCGCGCTCAACACCTCAACGGGCCGGATCGTCGCTGTCGGCATCGAGGCCAAGCAGATGATCGGCCGCACACCGACCAACATCACGGCCATCCGTCCTCTGAAGGACGGTGTCATCGCCGACTTCGAGATCACCGAGCGCATGCTGCGCTACTTCATCCAGAAGATCCACCGGCGGCGCCACTTCGCCAAGCCGCGTCTGATCGTGGCGGTCCCCAGCGGTATCACCTCGGTCGAGCACCGCGCCGTCAAGGAAGCGGGCTACCAGGCCGGCGCGCGCAGGGTCTACATCATCGAGGAGCCCATGGCCGCCGCCATCGGCGCCGGGCTCCCCGTCCACGAGCCCACCGGCAACATGGTCGTGGACATCGGCGGCGGCACCACCGAGGTCGCCGTGATCTCGATGGGCGGCATCGTCACCTCCCAGTCCATCCGCGTGGGCGGCGACGAACTCGACCAGGCCATCGCGACCTTCGTCAAGAAGGAGTTCTCCCTGATGATCGGGGAGCGCACCGCCGAGGAGCTGAAGATGGCCATCGGCTCCGCCTACCCGACCGGCTCCGAGGAGATCCGCGCCGAGGTGCGCGGACGCGACCTCGTCAGCGGGTTGCCCAAGACCATCGTCCTGGCCGAGAGCGACGTCCGCCAGGCCATCGAGGAGCCGGTCACCGCCATCGTCGACGCGGTCCGCACCAGCCTGGACAAGTGCCCCCCGGAGCTGTCGGGCGACATCATGGACCGCGGCATCGCCGTCACCGGTGGCGGAGCGCTGCTCCGCGGGATCGACGAGAGGCTCCTGCACGAGACCGGGATGCCCATCCACGTCGCCGACAACGCGCTGGACTCCGTCGCCGTCGGCTCGGGCACCTGCGTCGAGAACTACGAACGGCTCCATCAGGTACTCGTCCCCGAACGGCGGAGGTGACCCATGTTCCGCGACTCACGCAGATCCCGCGTACTCCTCGCCGTACTCGTCGCCGTGGCGGTGGCCCTGCTCGTCCTGGACGCCCGTCCCGGCGCCAACCCCGTCACCTCCGTCGCCCGTTCGGGCGGCGAACTCGTCTTCGCGCCCGCCGCCGCGGGTGTCAGCTGGGCGACCGGGCCCGTGTCCGGCCTCTACGAGGGGCTGGTCCGGGGACCCGAATCCGAGCGCGTCGCCGAGCTGGAGCAGGCCAACGCCGAGCTGGAGGACGACCTGCGGGCCGCCCGCATCGACAGCGCGCGCGCCGAGCAGCTCGACGCGATGCTGGGACTGGCCGGTCTGGGCGGCTACGAGATCGTCCCCGCCCAGTCCGTCACCCGCGTCACCGCGCGCGGCTACGCCGACACGGTCACCATCGACGCCGGCACCGACTCCGGCGTGCGCCCGGACATGACCGTGGTCAACGGCTCCGGTCTGGTGGGCAAGGTCATCGAGGCCGGTCCGAGCACCGCCACCGTCATGCTCGCCACCGACGTCAACTCCGCCGTCGGCGCCCGCCTGGAGGCCACGCGCAAGATCGGCGTGGTCCGGGGCGGCACCGTCCCCGGCGGCCCCGACGCCGAACTGACCCTGGAACTGTTCGACCTCCAGGCGCCGGTCGAGGCCGGGGACCGGCTGGTCACGCTCGGCTCGCACGAGGGCGCGCCCTTCGTGCCGGGCGTGCCGATCGGCACCGTCGAGGAGGTGCAGGTGGCGCCCGGAGCGCTCAGCCGCCTCGCCCGTATCGCACCGGCCGTGGACTTCTCGTCCCTGGACGTGGTGGGCGTGGTGGTCGGGGGTCCCGAGGAGGACCCGCGCGACTCCGTGCTCCCGCCCCGACCCGACAAGGGGGAACGCTCATGAGGAACGCAGCGACCCTGGGCCTGGTGGCCGTCGCCGTTCTCGCCCAGGCCACCGTCGTCAACCGGCTCCCGTTCGAGTGGGGGGCCGGACCCGACCTCGTGGTCGCGGCGATCGTCGCGGTCGCCCTGACCACCAGCCCAGCCGCCGCGGCGGCCTGCGGTTTCGCCGCCGGGCTGGCCATGGACATCCTGCCGCCCGCCGAGCACGCGCTGGGCCGCTACGCCCTGGTGCTGTGCGTCGCCGCCTACCTGCTGGCCCTGCTGCACAGGAACACCGGCTCGGCCGGAGCG
Organism: Nocardiopsis synnemataformans; assembly: GCF_965343085.1. Taxonomy (NCBI): domain Bacteria; kingdom Bacillati; phylum Actinomycetota; class Actinomycetes; order Streptosporangiales; family Nocardiopsidaceae; genus Nocardiopsis; species Nocardiopsis synnemataformans. The sequence goes on from NZ_CBDRFA010000003.1 coordinate 9,554, forward strand.
CTGGGCGGCAGGCCCTCGGTGTGGGCCCTGATGGCCGCCACCGCCGTCACCGCCGTGGGAGTGGGCCTGGGCTACGCGCTGGTCGGCGTGCTCATGGGCGACCCGCGGGTGTCGCTGGCCGCAGTGGCGGTCAACACCCTCGTCGGAGCCGCCCTGACGACCCTGGTCTCGCCACTGGTCACGCTTCCTCTGCTGTGGGCGCGGGGGGCGCTCTCCGACAGCGAGTTCGCCGGCGTCCGGGGCACCGTGTCCCCGCGGGGGTGGTGAACGTGCACATGTCACCCGTCGACGACGTCGAACTGCCCGGGCGCAGACTCGGCCGGGCCGGACTGCTGCTCGCCCAGATCCTGGTCCTGGTGCTCTTCGCGGCCCTGGCCGTGCGGCTGTGGTACCTCCAGATCCCGATGTGGGACCACTACCGCGAGCTCGCGGTGGCCAACCACCACCAGCAGCTCCTCGTCCCCGCCACGCGGGGGCAGATCCTCGACGCCACCGGCCGACCGCTGGTCAACAACAGCACCGAGCTGGTGGTCTCCGCCGACTACCACGAGATCGTGGGCATGGAGGACAGCGGTGAGAAGGTCCTGACCGACCTGTCCGAGGTGCTCGACGTCCCGTTGGAGGAACTCCAGAAGCGCATGCGCCTGTGCGGGCCCGAGGTGAGCCGCCCGTGCTGGCCCGGCTCGCCCTACCAGCCCGTCACCCTCGCCGACGACGTGGAGCCGTCCGTCGCCCTCCAGATCATGGAGAGCGCCGACCGCTTCCCGGGGATCAGCGCCCAGGCCCACGCCGTGCGCGAGTACCCGCAGGGCGAGCACGGCTCCCAGATGCTGGGCTACCTGCAACCGGTGACCCAGGAGGAGCTGGAGGCCCGCGAGGACCTGCGCACCCAGTTCACCGGCATCGACATGGTGGGCCGCGACGGAGTGGAGGCGGTCTACGACGCCCAGCTGCGCGGCACCGCGGGCAAGCGCGTCCTGGGGGTGAACAACCACGGCGAGGTCATGGAGGTCATCTCCGAGACGCCTCCCGAACCGGGGACGCACCTGGTCACCCACGTCGACCTGGGCGTGCAGAAGATCGCCGAGGAGGCGCTGGCCGAGGGGATGGCGGGCGCACGACCCCGCTACAAGGCCGACTCCGGCGCCGCCATCGTCCTGGACGTGCGCACCGGCGGCGTGGTGGCCATGGCGAGCCTGCCCACCTACGACCCCGCGATCTGGCGCGGCGGCATCGACCAGGAGACCTTCGACGAGATGCTCAGCGAGGAGGCGGGCGAGCCGCTGCTCTCCCGCGCCGTGCAGGGCACCTACCCGCCGGGCTCCACGTTCAAGGTCTCCTCGCTCGCGGCGGCCGCGGAGAACGGGTACTCGCTGCGCAGCACCTACGCCTGCCCGGGATCGGTGAACCTGGCGGGGCAGAACTACCAGAACTACGAGGGCCAGGGCCAGGGGCCGATCAGCCTGCACCAGGCCATCGTGGTCTCCTGCAACACCGTCTTCTACAACTTCGGCTACCAGATGTGGAAGGACGACGGCGGGCTCTACCCCGACGGCGAGGCCGACGAGGCGATGGCCGAGATGGCCAAGGGCTTCGGCTTCGGCTCTCCGACCGGGATCGACCTGCCCTACGAGACCTCCGGGCGCATCCCCGACCGCGAGTGGAAGCGCACCTTCTGGCAGGAGACGCGCGAGAACAACTGCCACCGGGGCGAGCACGGCTACCCCGAGGTCACCGAGACCGACCCTTCGCGCGCCGCCTACCTCAAGCTGCTGGCCTACGAGCAGTGCGTGGAGGGCTTCCAGTGGCGGGCCAACGAGGCCGTCAACTTCGCCATCGGCCAGGGCGACGTCCTCGTCACCCCGCTCCAGCTCGCCAGCGCCTACGCGGCCATCGCCAACGGCGGCACGCTCTACGAGCCCCGCATCGGCAGGGCGCTGGTCTCCGCCGACGGGACGGAGGCACGGGAGATCGAGCCGGTCGTGCGCGGCGAGCTTCCGGTCAGCGACGAGACGCTGGAGTACCTCCAGACCGCGCTCACCGCGGTCCCCAAGGAGGGGACCGCCCGCGGCGCCTTCGCCGGGTTCCCGCAGGACGAGGTGTCCGTCGCGGGCAAGACCGGTAGCGCCGACGTGGAGGGGCGCCAGGTCTCCTCCTGGTTCGCCTCCTACGCGCCCGCCGACGACCCGCAGTTCGCCATCGTCGTCCTGGTCTCGCAGGGCGGTACCGGCGGTATGACCGCGGCGCCCATCGCGCGCGCCATCTACGACGGCATCTACGGGTTCGACTCCCCGGCGCAGGGAGCCGAGGCCGCGGAGGAGGGGTCCGGCGGAGGGGAACCGCTGATCCCGGGCGGCGCGCCGCCCGAGCAGCTGCCCGCCGTCCGTCCCGACGGCTCCATCGACCTGCTGGATCGGTAACCATGAGCACCTACGTGGGGGCGCCCGGATCACGGGGCGCCGAGATCGGACGCAGCGCGGCGGGCCTGGCCCGCCGACTGGACTGGACGCTGGTCGCGTCGGTGGCGGCCCTGTGCGCCATCGGCTCGCTGCTGGTGTGGTCGGCGACCATCCCGGGCGACGGCAGCGACCCGCTCGAATCCACCGAGCACCTGACCCGCCACCTGCTCCACCTGGTGGTGGCGTGGGCGCTGTGCCTGGTGGTCGCCGCGGTGGACCACCGCACGATCCGCGCGTACGCGCCGATCGTCTACCTGGTCACGGTGATCGCGCTGGTCCTGGTGCTCACCCCGCTCGGCGAGGTGATCAACGGGTCGCGCGGCTGGATCGTGGTCGGCGGCTTCCAGTTCCAGCCCAGTGAACTGTCCAAGGTCGGACTGGTCCTGGTCCTGGCCACGCTGCTGGGGGAGCCCCGCGACGGCGAGGACCGGCCGATGACGCGGGACGTGGTGTTCTGCCTGGTGGTCCTGGCTGTGCCGCTGGCCCTGGTGATGTCGCAGCCGGACCTGGGCACCACGCTGGTGCTCGTCATGATCTTCCTGGGCATGCTCACGCTGTCGGGCGCTCCGATCATGTGGGTGGCGGGCATGCTGGCGTGTGGCGTGGTCGGCGCGCTGTGCGTGTGGTGGTTCGACATGCTGGAGCCCTACCAGCTGGACCGCATCGCGACCCTGATGGACCCGACCGCCGACCCCCAGGGCGCGGGGTACAACTCCAACCAGGCGCTGATCGCGGTGGGATCGGGCGGGTTCAACGGGACCGGGCTGTTCCAGGGCGAGCAGACGCACGGGCAGTTCGTGCCCGAGCAGCACACCGACTTCATCTTCACGGTGGCGGGCGAGGAACTGGGGTTCGTGGGGTCGGTCGTGGTCATCGGCCTGTTCGCGCTGATCCTGTGGCGGATCCTGCGCATCGCCCAGGGGTGCGAACAGCCCTACCCGCGCCTGCTGTGCGTGGGTGTGGTCGCCTGGTTCGGGTTCCAGGCCTTCATCAACATCGGGATGGGCCTGGGGGTCGTGCCGGTGACGGGCCTGCCGCTGCCGTTCATGTCCTACGGCGGTACCGCGGTCGTGGCCAACATGGTCGCCCTGGGACTGGTGCTGGGCGTCGACTCCCGGGACCGGGGCTTCGCCTAGCAGGCGCCCCGGGAAAAGGGACCGGAACGCCTGGGGGCGGGCGCGGCGGAGCAGCCGGGCCCGCCCCCCCGACCGGGCCTGTGGACGGAGCGGTCCGGAGCCCGGGTCGCCGGTAGCCTGGGAACATCCGCGCGGGCGCGCTCCACGCGTCACGGCGCCGACTCCCGCCACGACGGGGTCCACGCACACCTGACACGATGTCCGCCGAACGAAGGCCCACACCATGTCCGTCGAAAGCCTCTTCCCGCGGCTGGAGCCCCTGCTGACGCAGGTGGCCAAGCCCATCCAGTACGTCGGTGGCGAGCTCAACTCCGTGGTCAAGGAATGGGACGAGACCCGGGTGCGCTGGGCGCTGATGTACCCGGACGCCTACGAGGTGGGAGTGCCCAACCAGGGCGTCCAGATCCTGTACGAGGTCCTCAACGAGCGCGAGGGAGTGCTGGCCGAGCGCGCCTACGCGGTGTGGCCGGACCTGGAGAAGCTCATGCGCGAGCACGGCGTGCCCCACTTCACCGTGGACGCGCACCGGCCGCTGGTCGCCTTCGACGTGCTCGGGCTGAGCTTCGCCAGCGAGATGGGCTACACCAACATGCTCACCGCGCTGGACCTGGCGGGCATCCCGCTGCGCGCGGCCGACCGCACCGACGACCACCCGGTCGTGCTGGCGGGCGGGCACTCGGCGTTCAACCCCGAGCCGATCGCCGACTTCCTGGACGCGGTGGTCCTGGGTGACGGCGAGGAGATCACCCTCGCCGTCACCGAGATCATCCGCGAGTTCAAGGAGGAGGGCGAGCCCGGCGGGCGCGACGGCCTGCTGCTGCGCCTGGCCGCGACCGGCGGCGTGTACGTACCCCGTTTCTTCGACGTGGACTACCACGAGGACGGGCGGATCGCCTCCTACACGCCCAACCGGCCCGGGGTGCCCGCCACGGTGCAGAAGCACACCGTGATGGACCTGGACCAGTGGCCCTACCCCAAGAAGCCGATCGTGCCGACCGCCGAGTCCGTGCACGAGCGCTACAGCGTGGAGATCTTCCGCGGCTGCACGCGCGGCTGCCGGTTCTGCCAGGCGGGGATGATCACCCGGCCGGTGCGCGAGCGCAACAAGGAGACCGTCACCAAGATGGTCGAGGACGGCGTCAGGGCCTCCGGTTTCCAGGAGGTGGGGCTGCTGTCGCTGTCCAGCGCCGACCACAGCGAGATCGGGCAGATCGCCAAGGGGCTCGCCGACCGGTACGAGGGCACCAACACCGGCCTGTCGCTGCCCTCCACCCGCGTGGACGCGTTCAACATCGACCTGGCCAACGAGCTGACCCGCAACGGGCGCCGCTCCGGCCTGACGTTCGCGCCGGAGGGCGGCAGCGAGCGGATGCGCCGGGTGATCAACAAGATGGTCACCGAGGAGGACCTCATCCGCACCGTCACCGCCGCGTACGCGGCCGGGTGGCGACAGGTGAAGCTGTACTTCATGTGCGGTCTGCCCACCGAGGAGGACGAGGACGTCCTGGCCATCGCCGACCTGGCCACCGAGGTGATCCGGACGGGCCGCGAGGTGACCGGGCGCAAGGACATCCGCTGCACGGTGTCCATCGGCGGGTTCGTGCCCAAGCCGCAGACCCCGTTCCAGTGGGCGGCGCAGACCTCGCACGAGGCCGTCGACACCCGGCTGCGCAAGCTGCGCGACAGGCTGCGGGGCGACCGCAAGTACGGCAAGTCGATCGGTCTGCGCTACCACGAGGGGCGCCCCTCCATCATCGAGGGCCTGCTCTCCCGGGGAGACCGCAGGGTCGGCCGGGTGGTCGAGGAGGTGTGGCGCTCGGGGGGCCGGTTCGACGGATGGAGCGAGCACTTCTCCTACGACCGGTGGTCCAAGGCCGCCGAGGTCGGCCTGGCCGACTTCCCGGTGGACGTGGACTGGTTCACCACCCGCGAGCGCGACGAGGACGAGGTCCTGCCCTGGGACCACCTGGACGCGGGCCTGGACCGGTCGTGGCTGTGGCAGGACTGGCAGGACTCGCTGTACGGCGAGGAGTCGCTGGAGGTGGACGACTGCCGCTGGAACCCCTGCTACGACTGTGGGGTCTGCCCGAGCATGGGCACCGAGATCCAGATCAACGCCCCGGCGGAGGGTCGCCCGCTGCTGCCGCTGAACGTGGTCTAGCCGGATCGGCGACGGTCGCGGAGCGGGGCCTCGCGGGCCATGCGCCGCGACCCCGCGCGGAGGGCGGCTCCGGCCACGGCGACATGCCGCGCGGAGCCCAGGAGGCCCCCGGACGACGCCGTACACGGACGAACCCCTGGTTCCACCGGTTGCCGGTGGGGCCAGGGGTTCTGGTGTCCGTGCCGGAGACAGGGGTCGGCCCATGTGTCCCAGGAGGGGGTGAAGTAGGATTTCGCGCTCCGGGCGCTCTCTCGACCCTTGAAGGGGAGAGCGGCCCGGGGGAGGAAGGTGTACGGCCCGGCGCCCCGCTCGCGCCGGGCCGTACGTGTAATAGGACTCGCGGGTTACGCGGGGGGTTGCCATCGGATCCAGATTTTCTTCGGATTTTTTTCGGGGAACCCCGCGTTCTGGTGGTGAACACGGCTTCGGTATCCGCTCCGACCGCTCGGGGACTTTTCGACCGCAGGTCAGTGGGGGAGATACCGGTATGCGTAGTCCTGTTGGCGCATGTGCACCACGGCGCACCGTACGCTGAGCAGGACGAGGAACAGCCCCTTCAGGTCGCCCCGCCGACCGCACCAGGGGGCATGAGGAAAGGAGTTGAGCTGCCCCCCGCATCCGAGGGCACCACCTCACCCTCCACCGCCAAACCCGGACAACGGCTTCGCGTCCACTACGCCAAGCGCGGACGCATGAGGTTCGCCAGCCACCGCGACATCGCCCGGGCTCTGGAGCGTGCCCTGCGCAGGGCCTCCGTGCCCGTGGCTTTCTCCGCTGGCTTCTCACCTCACCCCAAGGTCTCCTACACGGGCGCGGCCCCCACCGGGGTCGCCAGCGAGGCGGAGTACCTTGAACTCACTCTGGCCGAGCATCGTCCGCCCGAGAGGGTCCGAGCCGACATCGACGCGGCCATGCCCCAGGGCATCGACGTCGTCGAGGTCGTCGAGGCCCGACATCCCGGGCTGGCCGAGCGGCTCCAGGCCTCCGAATGGCGCGTGGAGATGGCTGGCGTCGACCCCGACGACGCCGCCAGGGCGGTGGCCGCCTATCTGGCCGCCGACAGCGTCGAGGTGGAGCGGATGACGAAGAAGGGTCGTCGACGCTTCGACACACGGCCGGCAGTGGTCCGTATCGACGTGTGCGCTGACTCCCATGGGCGCGCCCCAGAGGAACATCACACGACATATGCCATACTTCGGATGGTCGTACGGCACACGACACCTGCTGTTCGACCGGACGACGTGCTGACCGGCCTTCGCCACGTGGCCGACCTCGCGCCGCCGTCATCACCCATGATGACCCGGCTGGCGCAGGGGCCACTGGACGAGACGACAGGTGCGATCGCGGACCCGCTCTCCCGGGACCGGCCCGAAGCCCACACGAGCTCCGGACCCGCGGAAGACAACGCGGAGGAGCGGCGCGACAACGCACCACGGCCGTCAACGCCCATGGCGGGACCGCACGGATGAGCGGCCCCGAAGCGGGGAACATGGGCGACACCACAGGACTTTGCCCCGACGGCGCCTCGGCGCCGCCGGCGCTGACACAGCGACGACAGTTCTCGTGAGCCGCGCCGCCGACCGAGAGGTCGCGGCGCGCCCGAGGACTCTGACGGGAGACCGCCCGGATGCTCGACAACGAGCCCAACAACGGTGCCGACGGCACCGCGGGTACAACTGAAACAACCAACAACACGGCGGCGCCCCCCGCGGGGGGCGGCGAGGTGCGCGTGACCACGCCCGCACCCGCCAAGGGCGTCCGCCGCGCCGCCGGACCACCCCCCGAACCCGACGACGTCTTCACTCCCCCCTCCGCACCCGTCACCTCCCTCGCCGGGTCCGGTGAGGGAGGCACGGTCAAGACCTCGGTGGCCACCACCTCGCGCAGGCGCACCGTGCGCGCCGCGGGCCGTCCCCACGAGGACGCCGCGCCGCGCCGCACCCGCGCCTCCGATGACGAGGACGCCGCCCCGCGCCGCACCCGCGCCTCCGTCCCCGCCACAGAGGACACCGCTCCCTCCACGACCAGGAGCCGCGGCCGTGCGCGCGCCCGCTCCGCCGCGGCCGTGGAGACCGCCGGGCCCGCGCCCTCCGAGACCGCCGACAAGGACGCCGACAAGGACGAGGAGACCGTGGAGGCGGGCGGCGGCAACGTCTTCCAGGCTCCCTCCATGCTCTTCCAGCCCCCGGTGGCCAGCGCCGCCCCCGTGCCCGCCCGCAGCACCGCCGCGGCGGAGGCCGACGAGGACGGGGACGAGGAGTCCGAGGAGGAGACCGCCCAGGCCACCGGCGCCGAGGAGACCGGCGACGGGGACGACGACCGCCCCAGCCGCCGTCGCCGCCGCCGCGGAGGCCGGGGACGCGGCCGTTCCCGTGCGGACGAGGACGAGGCCGCCGAGTCCCCGGAGTTCACGGAGGACAGGGCTGAGCAGCGCGGAGACAAGGACCGGGGAGAGGACGACGGCGCGGCCGACGAGGCCGCCGAGTCCGATGACCGCAGCAGCCGCCGTCGTCGCCGCCGTCGCCGCCGCTCCGGCGGAGGAGACGGCCCCGAGGCCACCGCGGACGACCCGCCCAACACCGTGGTCCGGGTGCGCGAGCCCCGCCAGGAGAAGCCGATCGAGGACGAGGTCCAGGCGGTCCGCGGCTCCACCCGGCTGGAGGCCAAGAAGCAGCGCCGCCGCGAGGGCCGCGAGCAGGGCCGCCGCCGCGCCCCCATCGTCACCGAGTCGGAGTTCCTGGCCCGGCGCGAGTCGGTCAAGCGGGACCTTGTGGTGCGCCGCGTCGAGGACCGCACCCAGATCGCCGTCCTCGAGGACGACATCCTCGTCGAGCACTACGTCGACCGGGCCACGCACCGCTCCTACGTGGGCAACGTGTACCTGGGCCGGGTGCAGAACGTGCTGCCCTCGATGGAGGCCGCGTTCGTCGACATCGGCAAGGGCCGCAACGCCGTCCTGTACGCGGGCGAGGTCAACTGGGACTCCTTCGGCCTGGACGGCCAGCCCAAGCGCATCGAGTCGGTGCTCAAGTCCGGCCAGTCGGTCCTGGTGCAGGTCACCAAGGACCCCGTCGGCCACAAGGGCGCCCGCCTGACCAGCCAGATCAGTCTGCCCGGCCGCTACCTCGTGTACGTGCCCGGCGGTTCGATGACCGGCATCAGCCGCAAGCTCCCCGACAAGGAGCGCGCGCGCCTCAAGCAGATCCTCAAGAAGGTCATGCCCTCCGGCGCGGGCGTCATCGTGCGCACGGCCGCCGAGGGCGCCAGCGAGGAGGAGCTGGAGCGCGACATCAACCGTCTCGCCAAGCAGTGGGACTCCATCAAGCGCAAGTCCAAGTCGGCCAACGCCCCGTCGCTGCTCAACAGCGAGCCCGACCTGACGGTGCGGGTCGTGCGCGACGTGTTCAACGAGGACTTCTCCAGCCTCGTCGTGTCCGGTGAGGAGGCCTGGACCACCGTCCACGAGTACGTGGACTACGTGGCTCCCAACCTCGCCGAGCGCCTCTCGCACTGGAGCGAGGACCGCGACGTCTTCGCCGCCTACCGCATCGACGAGCAGATCAACAAGGCCCTGGAGCGCAAGGTCTGGCTGCCCAGCGGCGGCTCGCTGATCATCGACCGCACCGAGGCCATGACCGTGGTCGACGTCAACACCGGCAAGTTCACCGGCCAGGGCGGCAACCTGGAGGAGACGGTCACCAAGAACAACCTGGAGGCGGCCGAGGAGATCGTCCGCCAGCTCCGGTTGCGCGACATCGGCGGCATCATCGTCATCGACTTCATCGACATGGTCCTGGAGTCCAACCGCGACCTGGTGCTGCGGCGCATGCTGGAGTGCCTCTCCCGCGACCGCACCAAGCACCAGGTGGCCGAGGTGACCTCGCTGGGCCTGGTCCAGATGACCCGCAAGCGGGTCGGCCAGGGTCTGCTGGAGGCGTTCTCGCACAGCTGCGAGCACTGCAACGGCCGCGGCCTGGTGGTCGCCGGCGACCCGGTCGAGGGCAAGGGCGGCGGCAACGGCAACGGCCGCAAGAAGAAGAAGGGCAAGGGCGAGCCCGACCAGGCCGCCGAGAAGTCGGAGAAGGCAGAGAAGCCGTCCTCCGACAAGCCCGAGAAGGCTGACAAGGCCGAGAAGGCCGAGAAGACGGGCAAGGACTCCGGGAAGTCCGCCGAGGCCGACGCGGCGCGGCCCGAGGAGGCCCCCGAGGTCCCGCCGGCCGCCGAGGCCCCGGCCTCAGAGCCCGCCAAGAAGACCCGTAAGCGGGCCTCCCGCTCCCGCAAGGCCGAGGCCGTGGCGGAGGAGCAGGAGGAGATCACCGCCCCCGAGGAGGCTCCTGAGGCGGTGGAGGCCGCGGAAGCCCCCGAGGAGGCCCCGGCCAAGAAGACCCGCGCCCGGCGCACCACCACCCGTCGTACCGCCCGCACGGCGGCCGACACCGGTGAGGCCGAGGCAGCGGGCGGTGAGAGCGTCCCCGCCGAGGCGGACGCGACCGCCGCCGAGACGCCCGCCGAGGCCGGTGACGACGAGGCCGCCGAGCGGCCCAAGCGTCGCCGCACCCGGCGCACCAGGGCGGCGGCCACCCCGCCGACCGCCGTGGACGCGGGCTGAGTCAGGGGCGGTAGCCCCGCCGTGGTCCGGACCGGCGACAGCCCGGTCCGGACCACGGCACGTGTACAGGCCCGTGGCGGGCCGATGGTAATCTGAGGGACGGTGCGTCGGCGCGCTCCACCACAATCGCGCGCCCCGACACCGAAGTGCTCTCCACGCAGGGTTTGTTTCCCTCGGATCCCCGCGCCCCGCTACAGGCGATCAGTGGATCGTGGAACGAGGCCCCTCCCCGCCCACACGGGGATGAGCCTCCCGGCCGATCTGGGCACAGGTGCGGCCGGACCCGGACCCCGGGCTCATGTCTCGGGGATGGTCCCGAGCATTATTCGTTGAGCGAGCAGGAAGAGAGTTACCCGGTGTACGCGATCGTGCGAGCGGGCGGCCGACAGGAGAAGGTGTCTGTCGATGACGTCCTGAACATCGACAAGGTCTCCGACGAGACCGGCGCCACCATCACATGGCAGCCCATCCTCGTCGTCGACGGTGACAACGTCATCAGCGACGGCGACAAGCTGAGCGGCTACACGGTCAGCGCCGAGATCCTCGGTGAGACCAAGGGCCCCAAGATCAACATCCTGAAGTACAAGAACAAGACCGGTTACAAGAAGCGCCAGGGTCACCGCCAGAAGCACACCCAGGTGCGGGTCACCGGCATCGCGGCGAAGTAGGAGGCCTGGAAGAAATGGCACACAAGAAGGGCGCTTCGTCCAGCCGTAACGGTCGTGACTCGAACGCTCAGCGCCTCGGCGTCAAGCGCTTCGGCGGCCAGAGCGTCTCGGCTGGCGAGATCCTGATCCGTCAGCGCGGCACCAAGTTCCACCCCGGCGCCAACGTCGGCCGCGGTGGCGACGACACGCTGTTCGCGCTGGTCGCCGGTCAGGTCAAGTTCGGCAACTTCCGCGGCCGCAAGGCCGTCAACATCGTTCCGGCCGGCGCCGAGTAGGCTCGCGCGCGGACGTTGTACAGGGCGGGCCAGGGAACACTGGCCCGCCTCTCGCGTTGTCACTGGATGACGCGTGTGTGTCCAGGCCCCCGCCCGGGGGCCGGAGAGTAACGGGGAGAGCTATGCCTGACTTCGTCGACGAGGCGGTCTTGCACGTCAAGGCCGGGAACGGCGGGCATGGCTGCGCCTCCGTGCACCGGGAGAAGTTCAAGCCGCTGGGCGGCCCGGACGGCGGCAACGGCGGACACGGCGGGGACGTCGTCCTGGAGGTCGACACCCAGACCGCGACCCTGCTGGACTACCAGCGCCGCCCGCACCGCGCGGCCAGCAACGGCACGCCCGGCCAGGGCGGCCACCGAGCCGGGGCCAAGGGCGAGGACCTGGTCCTCAAGGTGCCCGACGGCACCGTGGTCACCCGTGTGGACGGCGAGGTCATCGCCGACCTGGTCGGCCACGGCACCCGGCTGGTGCTCGCCGAGGGCGGCCACGGCGGCCTGGGCAACGCCGCGCTGGCCACCAAGCGGCGCAAGGCCCCCGGCTTCGCCCTCAAGGGCGAGGAGGGCCAGGGCTTCGACGTGCGCCTGGAGATGAAGACCATCGCCGACGTCGGCCTGGTGGGCTTCCCCAGCGCGGGCAAGTCGTCCCTGATCGCCGCCATGTCCGCGGCCCGCCCCAAGATCGCCGACTACCCGTTCACCACCCTGGTGCCCAACCTGGGCGTGGTGGAGGCGGGCAACGTCCAGTACGTCATCGCCGACGTGCCCGGCCTCATCCCAGGCGCCAGCGACGGCAAGGGACTGGGCCTGGAGTTCCTGCGCCACATCGAGCGCTGCTCCACCCTCCTGCACGTGCTGGACTGCGCCACCTACGAGCAGGGCCGCGACCCGGTCAGCGACCTGGAGGCCCTGGAGGCGGAGCTGTCCGCCTACGGCCGCAGCACCGGAGTGGACCTGTCCGACCGGCCGCGCCTGGTCGCCCTGAACAAGGTGGATGTCCCCGAGGCCCGCGAGCTCGCCGAGCTGGTCACCCCGATACTGGTCGAGCGCGGCTACCGCGTCATGGAGGTCTCCGCTGCCTCCCGCGAGGGGCTGCGCGAGCTGTCCTTCGCCCTGGGCGAGCAGGTGGCCGCGGCCCGCCAGGCCGCACCGCTCGCCGAGCCCACCCGGGTCGTGATCCGTCCGCAGGCCATCGGCGACGTGCCCTTCCAGGTGGTGCCGCTGGGCGGCAACGCCTTCCAGGTGCGCGGGGACAAGCCCGCCCGCTGGGTGCGCCAGACCGACTTCGCCAACGACGAGGCCGTGGGCTACCTCGCCGAGCGCCTCAACCGCCTCGGCATCGAGGCCGAGCTGGCCAAGGCGGGCGCCACCGAGGGCGCCGAGGTGCGCATCGGAACCGAGGAGGACTCCGTGGTCTTCGACTGGGACCCCTCCATGGACGCCGAGGTCGTCCCGTCCGGCCCGCGCGGGTCCGACACCCGGCTGGGCTGACCCGCGCGGGGACCGGCGGCCCGGCCGACAGGAACGAGCGCGGCGCCCGGTGCCGCGCCACTGGATGGAAAGTCCCACACGGTGCACAGCGCAGGACTCGAACAGACCGACTCCCTGGAGGCCTCCGGGCGCGCGGCGGTGGCCGCCGCGCGCCGGGTCGTGGTGAAGGTGGGATCGTCGTCCCTGACCACGCCCGACGGCAGGATCGACTCCTGCCGCATCCGCGACCTGGTCCGGGTGCTGGCGGACCGCCGCGCCGCGGGCCAGGAGGTCATCCTGGTCTCCTCCGGTGCGGTCGCGGCCGGGATGACCCCGCTCGGCATGGTCCGCAGACCCCGTGACCTGGCCTCCCAACAGGCCGCCGCCAGCGTGGGCCAGGGGCTGCTGCTGGCCGCGTACACGGCCGAGCTGGCCGGGCACGGCCTCACCGCGGCTCAGGTCCTGCTCACGGTCGAGGACATGATGCGGCGGGTGCAGCACCGCAACGCCCAGCGCACGCTGCGCCGCCTGCTGGACATCGGTGCCCTGCCCATCGTCAATGAGAACGACACCGTGGCCACACACGAGCTGCGGTTCGGTGACAACGACCGCCTGGCGGCCCTGGTGGCGCACCTGATGCGCGCCGACGCGCTGGTGCTGCTCTCGGACGTGGACGCCCTGTACGACGGCAACCCCTCCGACCCGGGGTCGTCGGTGGTCAGCCTCGTGCGCGGCCCGGCCGACCTCGACGGGATCGACATCGGCAGCGCGGGCGGGCGGGGCGTGGGCACCGGCGGGATGGTCACCAAGGTGGCGTCGGCGCGGATCGCCACGGAGGCCGGCGTGTACACCCTGCTGACCTCCGCCGCGAACGCCCGCACGGCCCTGGAGGGCGGGCCCGCGGGCACCCTGTTCGCCCCGGGGCGCGGACGGCGTCCCTCGGCCCGCCAGCTCTGGCTGGCGCACGCCACCGCGGGCCGGGGCAGCCTGGTCCTGGACCCCGGCGCGGTCACGGCGGTGGTGCGGGAGAAGGCGTCCCTGCTCCCGGCCGGTGTGGTGAGGGTGACGGGCGACTTCAACGCGGGCGACCCGGTGGACCTGTGCGGCGAGGACGGCACCGTCGTCGCGCGCGGACTGGTCAACTACGACGCCGCCGAGGTGCCCGACCTGATGGGTCGGTCCACCCGGTGGCTGGCCCGGGAGATGGGCCCCTCCTACGAGCGCGAGCTGGTGCACCGGGACGACCTCGTCGTGCTCTAGGCCGCGTTTCCCGGATCGCCGCGGTCCCGTCCCGCCGCGACACCTCTGTGGCAATGTCGGGGAAACCCCCCGAGGAGAGTGAAGACACCCATGCCTAGTCTGGTGGCGAGAATGCTCGCGGTGGCGTTCCGGGTGGCGCGCAAGCGCCCCATGGAGACCGTGGAGGGTGCGCGGGAGCGCATCGACGAGGCCAAGGACGACCCCGAGCCGCCGCTCTGGGTCGCCAAGCGCCACGAGACCATCCGGCGCGAGGTGGGGGGCTTCACGAGCTATACGGTCCTCGCCCGGGACCGGGAGGAGGACCCCGACAAGGCGGTCCTGTACGTGCACGGGGGCTCCTACATCAGTGAGATCTCCCCGTGGCACTGGGTCCTGATCTCGCGCATGGCGGACGTGGGCTGTCGGGTGGAGGTGCCCGTCTACGGGCTGGCGCCCCAGCACACCTACCGCGAGGCGTTCGGCTTCCTCCACGCCGTGTACCGCGACCTGCTGGAGCACGTCGTGCCCGAGCGCACGGTGTTCGCGGGGGACTCGGCCGGGGCGGGGCTGGCGCTCGCCCTCGCGCAGACGCTGCCGGAGGAGGGCCTGCCCCAGCCCGCGCGGCTCATCCTGGTCTCCCCGTGGACGGACCTGACCATGTCCAACCCCGACATCGCCGAGGTGGAGGGCAGGGACCCCTGGCTCAGCCCGGTCGGCCTCAAGGAGGCCGCCAAGGTGTGGGCGGACGGCGACGACCTGTCCCTGCCCCGGCTCAGCCCCGTCAACGGCGTGCTCTCCGGCCTGCCGCCCATGGACCTCTACATCGGTACCCGCGACGTGTTCCTGCCCGACACCCGGCGCCTGCACGCGCTCGTCGCGCGGGCCGGGGGAGAGGTGGACCTGTACGAGGAGGAGGGGGCCTTCCACGTCTACCCGCTGGTCCCGGTTCCCGAGGGCAGCCGGGCGCGGGCGCGGATCATCGGCACGGTCCAGGACCTGTGAGACCTCCCGGGCGGGGCCGACCGAGCCGCGGGAGCGGGAGGGCGAAGCCCCGTGGGACCGGAGGTGTCCGGCGCGCACGTACTCCGCCGCGCGACGGGCGGCGTCCACCACACACGCCCTAGGATGCGGACGTGAGCGAACGAACGACGCGCCGAAGCGAGGACCACCCCCACCGGGGCGAGGTCCGCGAGATCCCCACCGCCGCCAGCGCCACGAGGCTCGTCTACGCGCCCGAGCGCGACGGCCTCGCCGACGCGGGCGAGATCGTGTGGACGTGGGTTCCCTACGAGGAGGACCCGGGGCAGGGCAAGGACCGCCCGCTGCTGGTGGTCGGCCGCCGGGGCAGGCGGCTGCACGGGCTGATGCTGTCCTCCCAGCGCCCCGACGAGTGGGAGCGCCAGGACTGGCTGCCGATCGGCTCGGGTCCCTGGGACCGCGAACAGCGCGACTCCTACGTGCGTGCGGACCGGCTCTTCGAGTTCGACGAGGACGACATCCGCCGCGAGGCGGCCGTCATGGACGAGGAGCTGTTCTGGATGGTCGCCGACGTCCTGCGCGCCCGCTACGGGTGGAGCTGAGCGCCGGGGAGGGCGGGCGTACCCGGGGCGGCGGGCGGGGTACGCACCGCTCCGGCGGAGCGTGCCGGATCCTGCCTGTGGACGACCGCGTCGACGACCGCGCGGCGCTATACGCTGGAAGTGTTCACCCCGGCGCATGCCCCTGAGACCCTTCGACGCCGCAGGGCGGGTACGCCGGGATGGCCTCCCAACCAAGAGAGAACACCATGAGTGACATCGAGCGCGAGGTCCACGCGGTAGCCGGGCGGGCCAGGGACGCGGCGGCCGACCTCGCCCCGCTCAGCCGGGCGGTCAAGGACGCCGCACTGCTGGCGATCGCCGACGCCCTGGTCAAGCGGTTCGACGAGATCACCGCGGCCAACGCCGAGGACGTGGCGCGGGCCCGCGAGGAGGGCACCAGCCCGGCCATGGTCGACCGGCTCACCCTCACCCCGCAGCGGATCGAGGCCATCGCCGAGGCCGTCCGCGAGATCGTCGAGCTCCCCGACCCGGTGGGCGAGTCCGTGCGCGGGTCCGTGCTGCCCAACGGCCTGGACCTGCGCCAGATCCGGGTGCCGCTCGGTGTCATCGGCATCATCTACGAGGGCCGTCCCAACGTCACCGTGGACGCCGCCGCCCTGTGCCTCAAGAGCGGCAACGCCGCCCTGCTGCGCGGCTCCTCCTCGGCCTACTCCTCCAACACCGCCATCGTCGGGGTCCTGCGGGACGCCCTGGAGGGCACCGGGGTCCCGGTGGACGCCGTCCAGATGGTGCCCGGCCGCACCCGCGAGTCCTCCACCGCGCTCATGCGGGCGCGCGGCCTGGTGGACGTGCTCATCCCGCGCGGCGGCGGCTCCCTCATCCAGGCCGTGGTGCGCGACTCCACCGTGCCGGTCATCGAGACCGGCGAGGGCCTGTGCCACGTCTACGTGGACGCCGACGCCGACCTCGACAAGGCCGTGGCCATCGCCACCAACGCCAAGGCGCAGCGCTGCTCGGTGTGCAACTCCGCCGAGACCCTGCTGGTGCACGAGGCCGTCGCCGAGGAGTTCCTGCCGCGCGTGCTGGAGGCCCTCGGCGAGAGCGGTGTGACCGTGCACGGCGACCCCCGGGTGCTGGAGGCCGCCGCCGCACGCCCGACCGGGGCCCGGGTGGTCGAGGCCACGGAGGAGGACTGGGCGACCGAGTACCTGTCCATGGACCTGGCCGTGCGCGTGGTGCCCAGCATCGACGAGGCGCTCGCCCACATCCGCAGGTACTCCACCCAGCACACCGAGGCCATCGTCACCGACTCGCTGAAGGCCTCCCGCTACTTCGTCTCCAGGGTCGACTCCGCCGCGGTCATGGTCAACGCCTCCACGAGGTTCACCGACGGCGGCGAGTTCGGCTTCGGCGCCGAGATCGGCATCTCCACCCAGAAGCTGCACGCCAGAGGCCCGATGGGCCTCACCGAGATGACCTCCACCAAGTACGTGGTCACCGGGGACGGCCACCTCAGATAGCCGCACGTGTCGGGGGCCGTCCGCTCGCGGGCGGCCCCCTGGCAGCGAGAAGCCGTACACCACGGGGCCGTCCGCGGCGTCGGTCGCATCCGTGTGTTCGGTACGCAACCGAGAGTGACGGACGGGGCCCGAGGGGCCGTTGGCATCTGGAGCGTTTTCCCGTTGGAAACCTGGACAGAAGCGAATCTTCGTCTAGCACGTATTCCCAAAGCGACGGCTGGTCGGTAATTTCACTGTGGTGTCTCACGGCGCGCCTCCGCATCGCTCGGAGTGTCGCCCCCCCACGGTCACAACGAAAGGAATCCCCCGAATGAAGCTCCGGAGCAAGGTCGCTGCCATCGCCACGACCGCCCTGGCCGTCGGTGGTGTCACGCTGATGGCCTCTCCCGCCCAGGCTGACCTGGTCACCCTCTGCTCGGGCCACGGCGGTGCCATCACCCTGCCCACGGACCTCACGGTCCCCGCCGACAAGAGCTGCTTCCTGGACGGCACGGTCATCCAGGGCGACGTCACCGTCCGCCAGGGTGCCAACCTGCACATCATCGGCGGTGAGATCGAGGGGAAGGTGACCGTCCAGCAGGACGCCTACTTCGACTCCCAGGAGAGCTCCGTCGGTGACCGCGTGGTCAACCGCGGTTCCTACGGCACCTACCTGGAGAACAGCTCCACGGGCGCGGCCCTGCGCGCCGTCCCGGTCGACGGCGGCAACACCGACGGCTTCGCCTACGTGGTGGACTCCTCCGTCCGCAGCATCAACGCCGAGGTCGGCGCCGTCTACGTCTCCGGCTCGCGCATCGGCGGCGCCGTCAAGGCCGACGGTGTCGAGTACGCCGACATCTACGACTCCGTGGTGCGCGGCGCCCTGACCGTCAACAACCCCGCCAGCGGCGGCATCCTCTGCGACAGCGAGGTGATCGGCGCGGCCACCTACAGCGGCGGCGCGGGTCCGGTCGCGGTCGGCGCCGGGGAGCAGGAGGGCTTCTGCTCCTCCGTCAACTACGTCGACGGCGACCTGAGCGTCACCGGCGTCAGCGGCGGCGTCTACATCGACAACAACATCGTCGGCGGTGACCTGTCCACCTCCGCCAACAGCCCGACCGCCCAGATCGGTGAGGACAACCGCGTCCGCGGTGACATCCTCACCGAGGAGATCGCCCTGCGCAGCTTCTCCACCGCCGTGGTCGAGGAGTTCGAGGCCCACGA
Organism: Nocardiopsis synnemataformans; assembly: GCF_965343085.1. Taxonomy (NCBI): domain Bacteria; kingdom Bacillati; phylum Actinomycetota; class Actinomycetes; order Streptosporangiales; family Nocardiopsidaceae; genus Nocardiopsis; species Nocardiopsis synnemataformans. The sequence goes on from NZ_CBDRFA010000003.1 coordinate 27,831, forward strand.
GGACGACCTCGCCGAGGAGGTCGAGGAGGCCCGCTCCACGACCATCGACGAGGCCATGGCCGCCGGTCCCGCCTTCTAGGACCTGCTCCCGGTCACTCCCGGACGCCCGACAGCGCCGACGGCCCCGCCGTCGGCGCTGCCGTGTGCCGGGGCCCGCCCCGCCGGGGTGTGCCTCACACGGCGCGGGGCGCACGGTGGGGGGAGGGCTGTTACCGTCCGCGGGAAGCCGGACCGACGACGAGGAGCGACGCGTGCCGACCACCGTGGCCTATGGAGACCATCCCAGCCAGATCGCGCACCTGTGGGAACCGTGGGGCGGCGCGGACGCACCCGCGCCCGTCGCCGCACTGCTGCACGGGGGCTGGTGGCGCGAGGGGTTCGGCGCCGGACTCATGGACCCGCTGGCCCGCGACCTGGCCGCCGCCGGGTGGGCGGTGTGGAACGTGGAGTACCGCCGCACCGGCGGTGGTGGGGGCGGCTGGCCGCAGACGCTCGACGACGTCGACCGCGCCCTGGGGGCGCTCGCCGAGGCCGCGGCCCGCGAGCCCGGCCGCTACGACCTGACCCGCACGGTGTCCGTCGGCCACTCGGCGGGCGGGCATCTGGCCCTGCTCAACGCGCTCCATCCCCGCACGCCCGTGCGCGCCGTGGTCGCCCTCGCGCCCATCACCGACACCGAGCGCTGTGCCCGGGAGGGTCTGGGCGAGGGCGCCGTGGAGCCGTTCCTCGGCTCCGACCCCTCCGCGCGGGTGTACGCCGCCAGTTCGCCGCTGCTGCGGGTGCCGTTGGGGGTGCCCCAGCTCGTCGTGCACGGCGACGCCGACCAGCGCGTCCCGGTCGCCCACAGCCGCGACTACGTGGCCGCCGCGCGCGCCGCGGGGGACACCGTGGACCACCACGAGCCGGCCGGGGCCGACCACTTCGCGGTCATCGACCCCGCCCACCCCGCCTGGCGGGGGGTGCGCGCCTACCTCGCCGACCGGCTCTGAGCCGCAGGCGTGCGAGGGCGTGTTGTGCCCGGGTACCCGTTCGCGTGGTCGAAGGAGCGGGAGCGGAGCCGGACGCGCGCCAGGGCGTGGCCACACGCCGCGATGGGCGGCTCCTCGGTGCTCGGCTGAGCCGCGCGTGAGGGCGTGTGCCCGCCGGACACACCCGAGGGGCGGCCCGCGTCCACGGGCCGCCCCTCGGCGGAGCACCGGCTTCCCCGCGCGGGGGGCCGGCGCCAGACTTCCGAGGGCGCGTGCCCCCGGCGGGTTCCGGTCAGGAGGAGGCGTCCGAGCCCTGGCTGGTGCGGGAGGAGCCGTTGCGCCACCGGTCGGCGACGGTGTCGAAGATCTTGCCGCCCGCGCTGGCCGCGCTGCCCGCGACGTCGCGCAAGGTGCCCAGCAGCGGGTCGCCCGTGCGGTTCCAGGACTCCTTGTAGGAGTTGGCGGCCTTGCGCGCCTCCTCGCCCACCCTGGCGTCGCGGTCGGTGGAGCGGCGCGGGTAGTCGCCGTCGATGATGCGCTGGTAGGAGCCGTCCTCGATCCACCGGTGCAGCTCGGCCAGGCGCACCACCGCGAACGGGTGCGTCTGCCCGACCAGGCTGATCAGCTTGATGAGGCTGTCACGGGCGTCACCGCCGGACTCGTACTCGCGGGCCTGCTCCAGGAAGGCGTCGGGGTTCATCTCCACGAGCTTGGAACCGCCCGCCAGCTTCATCAGGGCGCGCTTGCCCGCCTCGGGGTTCTGGCTGGCGAGGATCCCGGCGCGGTCGCAGGACAGCTCGGACTTGCGGTACCACTCCTCCAGCGCGGCCACGATGGCCTGGATGCCGATGAAGCCCAGCGGCACCCACGCCACGCGGGTGGCCAGCCGGATCAGGGCCAGCAGCATGGTGCGGTAGACGGCGTGGCCGCTGAGGATGTGGCCGACCTCGTGGCCGATGACGAAGCGCTGCTCCTCGGCGTCCAGCAGGTCGAACAGGCCCGTGGTCATCACGATGAACGGGCGGTTGCTGCCGATCGCCATGGCGTTCGGCTTCGGGTTCATCTGGATGTAGAGCTCGGGGACCTCGTCCATGTCCAGGACGTAGGCGGCGTCGCGCACGTAGTCGTACACGTGAGGGAACTGGGTGGGTCCGACCCGGACGGCACTGGACAGGAACATCAGTCGCAGGGCGCGCTCGTTGAACAGCCCCGACAGGCGCTTGAACACCTCGTCGAACCCGCGCAGCGAGCGCAGCGCGACCAGGGCGCCACGGTCGGCGGGGTGCTCGTAGGCACGGGGCGAGATCTCGGAGAGCCGGACGCGGACGCGGTCTGGTGTGTTGGCCATATCGGCATGCTATGCGCCGTGCTCGCACTTGGCCACGGTTTTCGGCTTCGAGATATGACGCGATTTCCGGGCGCCGCCGACATGCCCGGGGAAGGAACCCGACACCGTGTTCGTTGTCCCAGTGCAAGGACCAAAAAGGGAGGAAGGGGACAGCGGTGGTGCTCTCCGTCGGCTAATCTCGGTTGGCCGATCCCGGCAACGGCAACGTCCACGGCGAAACGGAGCGCACAGTGGCGCACGCAGCTTCCGACGCATCCCGCAACGAGGACTCCCCCGCGCCCCGGGGAGGAAGAGGAACCGGTCCGACCAAGGTCGGCATCATGGGCGGCACCTTCGACCCCATCCACCACGGCCACCTCGTGGCGGCCAGTGAGGTCGCCCACCTCTTCGGGCTCGACGAGGTGGTGTTCGTCCCCACCGGCCAGCCCTGGCAGAAGGACCTGGCCAAGGTGACGCCTTCCGAGGACCGCTACCTGATGACGGTCATCGCCACCGCCGAGAACCCCCAGTTCCGGGTGGACCGCATCGAGATCGACCGCTCGGGGCCCACCTACACCCTCGACACGCTGCGCGAGATGCGCGCCAAGTACGGTCCCGACGTGGAGCTGTACTTCATCACCGGGGCGGACGCGCTGGGCGCCATCCTGAGCTGGCACAACGTCGACGAACTCTTCGAGCTCGCGCATTTCGTAGGCTGTAACCGGCCCGGTCACCACCTCAGTGACACCGGACTGCCCGAGGGCAAGGTCTCCCTGGTGGAGGTCCCCGCGCTGGCCATCTCCTCGACCGAGTGCCGGGAACGCGTCCGCAAGGGCGAACCCATCTGGTACCTGGTCCCCGACGGCATCGTCCGCTACATCAACAAGACCGGGCTCTACCTAGAGAGCTGAAAGGCAGCAAGCACAACGTGACAGCCACCGACAGGGCACTGGAGCTGGTCAGGGTCGCGGCGGAAGCCGCCTCCGACAAGCTCGCCCAGGAGATCATCGCCTACGACGTCAGCGAGCAGCTGGTCATCACCGAGGCCTTCGTTCTGTGTTCGGCCCCCAACGACCGGCAGGTCCGCGCGATCGTCGACGAGGTCGAGGACCAGCTCCGCCTCCAGTCCGGGGCCAAGCCGGTCCGGCGCGAGGGCGAGCGTGACGGTCGCTGGGTCCTGCTGGACTACGCCGACATCGTCGTGCACATCCAGCACGAGGAGGAGCGCGGCTACTACGGCCTCGAACGGCTGTGGAAGGACTGCCCCGAGATCGACCTGCCCGAGGGTGCGCGCGGTGCCGAGCGCACGCCGCTGGACGAGCTCTGACACCGACCACACTCCGAGCGGAGAGACACACCACGTGAGCGACACCCCCCGTGTGCTGTTCTGGCGGCACGGACGCACGTCCTGGAACGTCGAGAACCGTTTCCAGGGGCAGACCGACATCGCACTCGATCCGGTCGGCCACGCCCAGGCCAGGCGGGCGGGGGAGCTGCTCGCCTCGATGAACCCCGACGTCATCGTCGCCTCCGACCTGACCAGGGCCGCCGACACCGCCGGATACCTCTCCCGGACCTCCGGGGTGTCCGTGGAGTTCGACGAGGGGCTGCGCGAGCGCTTCGGCGGTTCCTGGGAGGGGCTGACCGGGGCGGAGCTGTCCGCGCGCTGGCCGGTCGAACACGCGCGGATGGCCATCCCCGACGGCGAGGCCATCGCCGAGGTCGGTGACCGGATGCGCGCCGCCGTCGAGCGGGGGCTGGGCAAGACCCCGTCCGGGGGGCTGCTCGTCGTGGTCAGCCACGGCGCCGCCCTCAGAGTGGGGATCGCCCGGATGCTGGGGATCCCCGACGAGCAGCGCGAGATCCTGGGACCGATCAGCAACTGCTGCTGGTCGGTGCTCCAGGAACGCCGGGGGCAGTGGCGGCTCATGGAGCACAACGCGGCCAGCCTTCCCGAGCCGGTCGTGCTCAGCGACGACGCGTAAACCGTTTCGACGTTCGGGCCGGATTCCGCTATGGTTCAGGGAGTCGACAGGACCCCGACGGGGCCGATCGACTCCCTTGAGGGGCTATGGCGCAGTTGGTAGCGCGCCTCCATGGCATGGAGGAGGTCTGGGGTTCGAATCCCCATAGCTCCACGTGACGCGGGCTGCTGCTCGCCGGTCTTCGACCGGCTCGCCGCAGCCCGCGCTGCTTTCCGGGGGGAGACCCCCAAACCCCCCGAAGTACCCCCCTGTGGTCGGGGTCGCGGTCATCGGTGGAGTGGGTGGAGCGGTCCCCTGTGACGTGAGGCTTCGCCTTGTGGGTTGTGCCTGTGGTCGGGGTCGCGGTCATCGGTGGGGTGGGTGGAACGGTCCCTTGTGACGTGAGGCTTCGCCTCGGGGGTTGTGGCCGGGGCCGTGCTGGTCAGCGGCGCAGCCACACCGCCGCGTTCCCCGGGAGCCGCCCGTCCAGCTCCGTGCTGGCCACCAGCACCCGGCCCGGCGGCAGGTCCACCGCCTCCTCACCCGTGTTGACCAGCACCAGCACGTCCTCGCCCCGCCAGTAGGCCAGCACCGGCCCCTGGTTCAGCGTGTCATCCCACGTCAAAACCTCGTCCGAGGAGAACTCCCCGCGGTGCGCCAGAGCCCGGCGGTACAGGGAGAGCACGGACCCGGGATCGTCGGTCTGGGCCTGCACCGACCACCGGCCCCACCCCTCGGGCTGGGGCAGCCACGGAGCGCTCCCTCCGCCGAACCCGTACGACGCCCCCTCCACCGTCCACGGCAGCGGCACCCGGCACCCGTCCCGCCCCTTGTCGGCGTGTCCGCTGCGCACCCACCGCGGGTCCTCCAGCGCCTGCGCGGGCAGGTCCGCCACCTCCGGCAGCCCCAGCTCCTCGCCCTGGTACACGTACGCCGCCCCCGGCAGCGACAGCTCCAGCAGGGCCAGCGCCCGCGCCCGCCGCGTGCCCAGCTCCAGGTCCGGCTCCGGATCGCGCCCGTCGGAGAGCAGCCACGCCCCCTGGTCGATGCCCGGGGGCAGCCCCAGCACCGACACCGGGCGCACCACGTCGTGGTTGCCGATCACCCACGTGGGCACCGTGCCCACCCGCGCGGCGTCGGCGATCGAGGAGTCGACCACCCTCCGGTAGGCGTCGGCGTCCCACGCGGTCCGCAGGAAGTCGAAGTTGAACGCCTGGTCCAGCTCGTCCGGGCGCGTGTACAGCACCCGCCGGTCACCGGGCAGCCACACCTCGCCCACCGTGACCCGGGGCGGGTCGAACTCGGCCAGCACCCGCCGCCAGTCCCGGTACACCTCGTGCACCTCGGGCCGGTCCAGGAACGGGTGGTCCGGGTTGGCCGCGATGTCCTCGAACCGGCCGCCCTCCACCAGCACCAGGTCGCGCAGCGGCTCTTCCAGGTCCTTGACCAGCGCGTACGCCACGTCGATCCGGAACCCGTCCACCCCGCGCCCGCTCCAGAACCGCAGGATGCCGCGGAACTCCTCGCGCACCCGCGGATCGTCCCAGTTCAGGTCCGGCTGCTCGGGCGCGAACATGTGCAGGTACCACTGCCCGTCCGCCGCGCGGGTCCACGCCGGGCCGCCGAACGTCGACCGCCAGTTGGTCGGCGGCAGCTCGCCGTCCGCGCCCCGCCCGTCGCGGAACACGTACAGCTCCCGCTCGGGCGATCCGGGACCGGCCTCCAGCGCCTCCCGGAACCACGGGTGCTCCTCGGAGGTGTGGTTGGGCACGATGTCGACCATCACCCGCAGGCCCAGCGCGTGCGCGGCCGCCACCATCGCGTCGAAGTCCTCCAGGGTGCCCAGGCGCGGGTCCACGTCGCGGAAGTCGGCCACGTCGTAGCCGCCGTCCGCCCACGGGGAGGTGTAGAACGGCGACAGCCAGATCCCGTCCGCGCCCAGGTCGGCGACGTGGCCCAGGCGCGCGGTGATCCCCGCGATGTCACCGGTCCCGTCCCCGTCGGCGTCGGCGAAGCTGCGCGGGTAGACCTGGTACAGGACCGCGTCGCGCCACCACTGCTGCATGTTGCTTCCCCCAGGTGTTCGGTTATGAGAACAGGCCGCGCGTGCCCCGGGGCGCGGCGGTGGACTGCCTCAGGATGAGCTGGGTGGGCATCTCCACCTGGAGGCGCCCGGCCGTCCCGCCGAGGACGTCCACGGTGAGCCGACCCGCGGTCAGCCCGGTGTCGTAGGGAGCCTGGTCGACGGTGGTCAGGTCCATCACCGCCGCGGCGTCGTGGTTGTCGAAGCCCATGAGGGAGATCGAGTCAGGCACGCGCACGCCCGAGCGGCGCAGCGTGCGGTACGCGCCCAGCGCGATGTCGTCGAACTCCGCCAGCACGGCCGTGGGCGGGTCGTGGTCCGACAGCAGCTCGCCCATGGCCAGCTCACCACCGGTGTGCCCGGTGGCCTTGGCCACGCTCCGCGGTGACAGCCCCGCCTCCACCATGGCCGCCTCGTGCCCCTCCAGCCGGTGCCGCGAGCTGGTGCTGGACCAGGTCCCGGACCGGGAGGCGATGTAGGCCACGCGCGTGTGCCCCAGGTTGAGCAGGTGCCGGGTGGCCCCCGCGGCACCTGCCCGGTCGTCGATGTACACGCTGGCCCGACCGGGCACCCTCTGTCCGACCAGCACCACGGGCACGCCCACGTCGTCCAGCCGGTGGCACTCCTCCTCGGACAGGTCCATGGACACGGTGACCACGGCGTCGGTGTTGCGCCGCAGCGGCAGCGCCCGCGTCCATCCCTGCCGGGCCCGCGTCTCGCCGACCTGGTAGACGAGCATGTCCAGGTCCGCCTCGCGCAGCGCGTCGCTGACCCCCGCCAGGACCACCCCGAAGAACCACGGCTGGAGGAAGGGCACGACCACCGCGACCCGCCCCGTGCGACCGGTGACCAGGCCCGAGGCGTTGCGCGAGACCACGTAGGCCAGCTCGTCCGCGGCGCGCTGAACGCGCTGGCGGACCTCCGGGGCGACCCCGGGGGCCCCGCGCAGCACACGGGAGACCGTCGAGAGGGAGACCCCCGCTCGACGGGCGACGTCCCGCATGCTCGCGGGTTGGCTGGACATGCCGTCCACGGTAGGAGCGCGACCCGGGTTATGGCAACGTTTTCAGCAGGAGATTCGGACGGCACACCGTTCCTTTCCGCGCATGACGCATATCGAGACGCATTCTCTGTTGACTAGGTCACACGGTCGGTGGCATCGTTTGCGCACGACCACGGGGGGATGACCCAGCACACACTCGACGCCGCGCGCCCGGACACTCACCCGGCGCGGAAGGAGAGAGCCATGCCAGTGCATTCACACCAGAAGAGGTACACGGTGCGCGCATGCGCTGCCGGGCTCGCCGCACTGAGCCTCACCCTGGCCACCGCGTGCGGTGAACCCCCGGGGGAGGAGACCGCTGGGGAGGGCGGCGAGACCGCGGGCCTCGCCGAGGACCCGGCGTTCGTCTGGGCGGTCACCGGGGCCGACCGCGCGATCCACGAGGAGGTCGCGCGCCTGTGGAACGAGAACAACCCCGACCAGCAGGTCGACATCTTCTTCCTGGCCCCCACCGCCGACGAGCAGCGCCAGGCCATGTTCCAGGACCTACAGAACCAGGCGGGGGAGTTCGACGTCCTGGGTCTGGACGTCATCTGGACCGGTGAGTTCGCCGAGTACGGCTACATCGAGAGCCTGGAGGACCTGCGCGGCGAGGTCGAGGGCGTCAGCCTGGAGGGAGCCGTCGACAGCTCCCAGTGGCAGCAGGAGCTGTACGCACTGCCCTACTCCTCCAACGGCGCGTTCCTCTACTACCGCACCGACCTCGTCGAGGAGCCGCCCACGACCTGGGAGGAGCTCCACGACACCGGCATGGCCGCCGCCGAGGAGGAGGGCATCTCCGCCTACGTCGGCCAGGGCGACCAGTACGAGGGATTCGTCGTCAACTACCTGGAGCTGTACTGGTCCGCGGGCGGCCAGCTGTTCGACGACGCCCAGGAGCAGAGCACCTTCCTGGAGGGCGACGCCGCCACCACGGCCCTGGACTTCATGACCGAGGCCTACGAGAGCGGGTTCTACGCCGACGGCTTCGACACCATGGTCGAGGACGACGCGCGCGCCCTGTTCCAGGCGGGCGATGCCGTCTACATGCGCAACTGGCCCTACGCCATCCCCCTCCTGGCGGGCGAGGGCGACGAGGAGAGCGCGGTCGCGGACGACTTCGCGGTCGCTCCGCTGCCCACCTTCGGCGGTGAGGGCACCACCAGCGCGCTGGGCGGACTCAACAACGCGGTCAGCACACTGAGCGACAGCAAGGAACTGGCCCGCGAGTTCGTCCTGTGGGCGGCCACCGACCCCGAGGCGCAGGACATCCTGCTCCAGAACAGCCTGCCGCCGACCATGGCGAGCGCCTACGAGAACACCGACGACCCCGACTTCCAGATGCTCGGCGAGATCCTCGCCCAGGCCCAGGCCCGCCCGCCGGTGCCCGGCTACAACTCGCTGTCCCTGGCCGTGCAGGACAGCCTGCACCCGGCCTTCCGCGGGCAGGAGGAGCCCGACGCAGCCCTGGAGGCGGTGGACCAGGCGGCCAACGACGCGCTCGAGCAAGAGTAGGCCACATGGCGACGACCCAGACAGTCCGCGTGAGCAGGGGCCTGGGTGAGCGTGCGATGGGGCGGATCTTCCTCGCCCCGTCGTTCGCCTTCATGGCCGTGATCGCGCTCTTCCCGGTCTTCTACGCGATCGGGATGAGCCTCTACCAGATCCGGGGGTTCCGCCAGGAGTTCACCGGCGTCGACAACTACGTCCGGGTCCTGACCGACTCCGGCTTCTTCAACGCCGTCTGGAACACCCTGGTGTTCACGGTCGCGTCGGTGTCGCTGGAGTTCCTCGTCGGGATGGCCTTCGCACTGATCATGCACCAGGCCTTCTTCGGGCGGGGCCTGACCCGCGCGGTCATCCTGATCCCGTGGGTCATCCCGACCGCCGTGGCCGCGCAGGTGTGGCGGTTCATGTTCGACCCCAACCCGGGCTTCGTGAACGCCGTCCTCGGCACGGACATCAACTGGCTGCGCGACCCGGTCTGGTCGATGGTCGGCATCATCAGCGCCGACGTGTGGAAGACCGCGCCGTTCGTGGCCCTGCTGCTGCTGGCGGGCCTCCAGACCATCCCGAAGGACTACTACGAGGCGGCCAGGGTGGACGGGGCCAACGCGCTCCAGCGGTTCTGGAACATCACCCTGCCGCTGCTGCGCCCGTCGATCGTCGTGGCCCTGCTGTTCCGCACGGTGGACGCCCTGCGCATGTTCGACTTCGCGTACGTGTTCACCGGCTACTCGAACTCGCTGGCCACCCTGTCGGTCTACGCGCAGCGCTACCTGGTCCGGGACCCGGACCTGGGCTACGCCAACGCGTTGTCCACGGTCACGTTCGTCATCGTCATGCTCGTCGGCCTGGCCTTCATCAGCCGGATGGGCCGCCACATGATCGGTGAGGCGCCGCGGAAGGAGAAGCGATGACGGCCGAGACGGTGAGGCCGAGCGGGTCGGTGCACAAGCCGCGCCGACGCGTCCACCCGGCGGTGGGCAACACCCTCAAGCTGCTCGGGCTGGCCGTGGTGCTGCTGTGGTGCCTGTTCCCGTTCCTGTGGATGGGCATGACCAGCCTGCGAACGGGATCGGCGGCGATCACCGACCCGAACATCTTCCAGGGGCCCTTCGACCTCAGCAACTACCGGGAGATCTTCGACCAGGGCTTCCAGTTCGCGCTGCGCAACTCGCTGATCGTGGCGACGGTGACCACGCTGATCTGCATCCCGGTGGCCTCGCTGGCGGGCTACGCCCTGGCCCGGCTGCCGCTGGCGGGCAAGTTCGCGATCCTGGCCGCCACCCTGGTCGCGACCCTGTTCCCGCCGGTGGCGCTGGTCAACCCGCTCTACCAGGTGTACCTCCGGCTCAACGAGTGGACCGGGATCAACCTGCTCAACTCCTTCGCGGGCATGATCATCCCGTACGTGGCGCTGACCCTGCCGCTGGCCGTCTTCATCCTCACCACGTTCTTCGCGGGCATCCCGAAGGAGATCGAGGAGTCGGCGAAGGTGGACGGGGCCACCCCGTTCCAGGCATTCCTGCGCGTGGTGGCGCCGCTGGCGGCGCCGGGCGTGGGCGCGGCGGCCATCCTGACCTTCGTGTATGCCACCAACGAGTTCCTGCTGGCCTTCTCCTTCGCCCCGAACGACCTGAACGTGCAGACGGTCCCGGTCTTCGTGGCGACCTTCCAGCGGGTCGGCTACGAGAACCCGATCGGGCAGATCATGGCCGCGTCGGTCCTGGTGTCGGTCCCGCTGATCATCTTCGCCCTGGTCCTGCAACGCAGGATCGTGGCGGGCCTGACCTCCGGAGCCGTCAAGGGCTGACGGCGCGGCCGGAAGGGAGCGGACCGGTCCCGGGGGCGCACGGCGCCTCCGGGACCGGCCGTAGGTCAGCGGCGCACGACGTCCTTGACCAGCACCGGCAGGTCCGTCCACCAGGGGATGCGGGCGATGTTATCGCTGCTCAGGGACCTGCTGGCGAACGCGCCCAGGAAGTGGAGCACCGCCTCGGTGACCACTCCGCCCGGCTCCGGGTCGGCCTTGAGCCGGGACCGGAACTCGGGGGCGCTGAAGTAGTTCGCCGTGCCCTGGCCGCGCAGGAACGGCAGGTGGCCCAGCGCCAGGTCGCGGGGCCGCCACCGCAGCCGCTTGGTGTCGACGGTGACGACGATCGCCTCCGCCCCCGTCTCCGTCGCCCGCCGCACGGGACGGAAGAAGGCGGACCGGACCGCGGGGAGCGGTGCCCCGCGGTCGTGGCCGTCGAACCGTTCGCGCCGTCCGGTGCTGGCCGGATGCTACCGCGCCCTCACGTGACCGGCGTCACCCGGTCCGCCTCCGCCCGGTCACCGTCGGGGGCCGGAGCCCCGGACTCGGCGATGTGCAGTGCCGCGATCAACTCCCGGTACAGCTTGTCCCGGTCCATCAGCTCCCGGTGCGTGCCCCTGGCCCGCACCCGTCCGTCCTCCATCAGCACGATGGTGTCGGCGTGGATCACGGTGGACAGCCGGTGCGCGATGGTCACCACGGCCGCTCGGGCGGCGTGGGCGCGCACGCTCTCGGTGATGGCGGCCTCGGTGATCGCGTCCACCTGCGAGGTGGCCTCGTCCAGCAGCAGCACGTCCGGTGAGCGCAGCAGGGCGCGGGCGAGGGCGATGCGCTGGCGCTGGCCCCCGGAGAAGGACGTGGCGTCCAGCGGGGTGTCCAGCCCCTCCTCCAGGGCGTCGATCTTGTCGGCCAGCCGCACCTGGCCCAGGACCCGGCGCACCTCCTCCTCGGTGGCGTCGGGGCGGCTGAACAGCAGGTTCTCCCGGATGGTGCCGGGGATGACCGGCGTGTCCTGCTCCACGTAGGCGAAGCGGCCGCGCACCTGGCCCGGGGTGAGCTCCCGGTAGGGGGTCCCGTCCAGGAACAGCTGTCCCTCCTCGGGTTCGAGGAAGCGCAGCAGCAGCGAGAACACGGTGGTCTTGCCCGCGCCCGAGGGCCCCACGATCGCGGTGTGCCCGCGCCGGGGGACGGCCAGGTCCACCCCGTCCAGGGCGGACTCGGCGCCGGGCGCGTACCGGGCGGTGACCCCGCGCAGTTCCAGCAGCGCGCCCGCGCGCTCCCCGTGCGCCAGGTCGCCCGCGTCCTCGTTCGCGACGCCGTCCGCGGGGACGGCCGGTGCGGACGCGTCCGCCGCCTCAGAGGAGGGTTCGAGCGGGATGGCCTCCACCTCGCGGATGCGCCTGGCCGCGGCGACGCCCGACTGGAGGGTGGTGACGCTCTGGGACAGCTCCATGACCGGGGTCATCAGGGTGAACGCGTAGAGCAGGAAGGCGATGAGGGTGGAGACGTCGATCGCGCCCGAGGACACCCGCAGCGCGCCCACGCCCAGGATGGCGATGATGGCGAGCTGGATCCCGCTGAACGCGATCGTCCAGGCGACCGCCTCGCGCCGCACCGAGTGCATGCCGTGCCGAGCGGACTCCCGGGCGTGTTCGAGGATCTGGCCGCTCAGGCGCTCCTCGGCCCGGCTGACCTTGACCGTGCGGACCGCCCGCAGCGCGCCGTCGAGCATGCCGCCCATCAGGCCCAGGGAGTTCTGCGCCCTCTCCTGCGCCTTGGCCAGGGCGGGCATCAGCGTCAGGAACAGGACGGTGACCACGAGCACCGCGACGAAGGTGACCGCGAGCAGGAACAGGTCCAGCACGCCCATCATGACCAGCGTTCCCACCAGCAGCACGCCGCCGTTGATGAGGCTGATGACGCTGCTGGAGGCGGCCTCGCGCAGGAGGACCGTGTCGGAGGTCGCCCGGGTGACGAGCTCACCGGAGGAACGGCGCGACAGCGGGATGAGCGCGGCGCGGAAGTAGCGGCGCACGAGCGAGGTGCGCGCGTCCAGCACCACCTTCTCGGCGACGGTGCCCAGGAGGATCCAGTGCCACAGGCCGGACACCGTGCCCAGCACGAACAGGCCCAGCAGCAGGGCGATCGGCACGAGCAGGCCGCCCCCGCCGGAGACGGTGTCCAGGACGAGCTTGATCACCATCGGGTTGGCGAGTTCGAGCGCCGAGCCGAACAGGGCCAGGACCAGGCCCAGCACCAGCTTGTTCCGGTGCGGGCGCACGAACGACCACAGCACCCGGAGCTGGGCGAACCGGGGTTCGGGCGCGCCCGGGTTCGAGTCGGTATCTACCTTCGATGGATCAGTCATGTTTTAAAGTAGGTCATATGCGACCGATTATTGTCAACCAATTACCGACGAGCCTAGGATGAGGGCATGGTGAAGAGCGCTCCCTCAGACGAAGAGACGAGGACCCGCGCCCGGACCCGGCGCGCGATCCTCGAAGCGGCGGTGAAGGTGCTCGGGGAGAACTCCTCGGCACCCCTGTCCCAGGTGGCCAGAACCGCGGGTGTGGCGCGCAGTACGCTCCAGCGCTACTTCGCCGAACGCGCCGACCTGGTGTGCGCCCTCGGCGAGTACGCCGACGAGCTCATCAACGAGGCCACCGAGCGGGCGCGCACCACCGAGGGCACCGGGCTGGAGGCCTTCCGGCGGCTCGTGCCCGAGTACTTCGGGCTCCAGAAGGTGATCATGCTGACGGTCGGGGCCGACGACTCCTGGGACGAACTGCTGGAGGAGGAGTGCGGGGAGGCGGACCGGGCCGTGTTCGCCCTGGTCGAGCGCGGCCACGCCGACGGCAGCATCGACCCCAGGATCACGCCGATGTGGGCGCAGCAGCTCCTGTGGTCGGGGCTCTACGCGGCCTGGACCTACGTGGGCGTCAGCCGCACGCCCGCCTACGAGGCCCTCAACCTGTGCGTGCACTCGCTGGTCAAGGCCATCGCGAACCCCGGCGCGAACGGTGCGGATGTCTGACGCGGGGCGGCGCGGGGAGGCCCCGCCGGGCGGGCGCGGGCGACTACAGGTACAGGCCGGTGCCGCGCTCGGGGGCCTCGTTGGCGACGGCGTGCACGTCGCGCTCGCGCAGGATCACGTAGCGCTCGCCGTTCAGTTCGACCTCGCCCTGCTCCTCGGGGTCGAAGAGCACCCGGTCCCCGGTCTTCACGTGGCGGGCGCTGGTTCCGGCGCCGACGACCTCTCCCCACGCGAGCCTGGTCGCCAGCTTGACCGTGTCCGGGATGACCAGTCCGGCGCTGCTGCGCCGCTCGGTCCTGTCCGGGACCGTCTTCACCAGCAGGCGGTCGTGGAGCATCTGGATCTCAAGCTTTGATTCGGGCACCACTCCAGGGTATTCGGCGCGGAAACCGGCCACCGCACGTCCATCCGCAGGCCCTGAGGTCGCAACCCACTTCCAACCTCCGGTACAGTAATTCCATCGCCGAGCGGGGGAACCGCCCGGCATACAAGGGGCTATGGCGCAGTTGGTAGCGCGCCTCCATGGCATGGAGGAGGTCTGGGGTTCGAATCCCCATAGCTCCACTCGACTCAGGGCGACCCTGCTCGCGCGTGAACGCGCTCGCCGGGTCGCCTTCGTTGTGTCCTCCGGGGGGAGACCCCCGAACCCCCGAGGTACCCCCTGTGGTCGGGGCCGTGGTTATCGGTGGGGTGGGTGGAGCGCTCTCTTGTGACGTGAGGCTTCGCCTCGGGGGTTGTGATGCTGGCCCCGGTCCGCTGTGGTTCGTCATGCGGTGGTGCGGTCGTCGGCGGCGCGGCGGCACGTACTCGACGTCGATCGGACCCAGGTCGGTTCCGGGCGGCACGATCTCGTCGATGCGGTCGAGAAGGTCGTCATCAAGGAAGGTGCCGGCTCCCGCGACCAGGTCGTCCAGCTGTTCCATGGTGCGCGGTCCGATGGTCGCCGAGGTGACCGCCGGGTGGGCGGCGACGAACGCGGGGGCGAGGTGGGCCAGCGGCAGCCCGGCCTGTTCGGCGATCGGCACGAGCGCTTCGACGGCGTCGAGCTTGCGTCGTCGGTCATGTGCTGAGGGGCCCAGCGCAGGCGGGAGACTGAGGCCGTTTCTCCGCCGTGTCTGTGGAAGCGGCCGGTGAGCAGTCCCATCGACAGCGGGCTCCACACCAGGGTGCCCCGACCGTAACGCTGGCAGACCGGGAAGACCTCGCGTTCGGCACCGCGGTTGAGGATCGAGTAGTGCGGTTGCCCGGTGCGGTACCGGACGAGCCTGGCGGTCACGGGCTCGGTGCTGCGGAGGCGGGGACGGATCGGCGACCTCCTGCGCGCCGCCGGGGCGTCGAGGGTGGAGGCCACCACCCTGGGCTGGGGTTTCGGCCCGTTCGGGACCGTGACCGTCGCGCATGGTGAACCCACCACGCCGACGCGCGACGCGAGGTCCCCGTCCACGGCCCGTTCGTCGGTCAGGGAGCCGGAGGGGGGCTGACCCGTTCGTCCACGAAGGCGAGGAGGTCCGGGTCGCCGGAGACCAGGCGCTCCACTTCCTCGCCCCCGTCGCACCGGCACAGGGCCACCGTCACCTCGGAGGCCGTCCGCCCCACCACCCGCCACACGGCGCCGTGGTCCTCCCAGCGGACCAGGGTGTCGACCGGGTTCTGTCGTGGTCTGTCGCTCATGTCCTCTCCTGTGCCCGTTCGGGAGCCGTCGAAGAGGATTTCGGTTCGTGCGGTCGGGCTGCGTCCCGGCTGTTCCGGAACGACTGCGGGGCGCCGGAGGCGCGGGGACGTGTGGGGTGGCCGACACCGCGGCTGGTCATCCCACCCCCGCACGTCCGATAGACTCGAACCGTTGCTGCAAGGCACACGGGGCTATGGCGCAGTTGGTAGCGCGCCTCCATGGCATGGAGGAGGTCTGGGGTTCGAATCCCCATAGCTCCACGTGACGCGGGCTGCTGCTCGCCGGTCTTCGACCGGCTCGCCGCAGCCCGCTCTGCTTTCCGGGGGGAGACCCCCCGAACCCCCCGAGGCACCCCCCTGTGGTTGGGGTCGCGGTCATCGGTGGGGTGGGTGGAGCGGTCCCCTGTGGCGTGAGGCTTCGCCTCGGGATTGCGGGGCCTCACCTCGCGGGGATGGTGAACGGCGTGCCGGTGAGCTCCTCGGAGAGGGCCCACAGGCGGGCGCCGGTCCCGGGGGCCGTGCTCGCGGCGGGGGGTCGTACGGGTTCCGGCCTGCCGACCACCAGGCGTGAGGGTCCGTAGTATCCGCCGCCGACGCCCTGGGGATCGAGCGCCGCGCGGACGACCGGCCAGGCGCCCCGGTGCTTGCCCTGGACGAGCGCGGAGGCCAGCGAGTACAGCGCGCGAGTCGCCCCGGAGGGCTCGTTGACCCCCTCGCGGCGAGGTGACAGCTGGTCGAGGGCGGCCCCCGGGTGTGCGACGAGCGAAGCGGTGTCAGCCCCGGCCGCGCGCAGACGGCGGTCCAGTTCGAAGCCGAAGACCTCGGTCGCGTGCTTGGAGCGGATGTAGGCTCCGCGCCCGCTGTAGCCGTCCTCGCTCATGAGTTGGTCGAGGTCGAACGTGCCCCTGTGGGTGACGTAGCTGCCGAGGGACACCACGCGGCTGCCCGGCGTCGACAGGAGCGAGGGCAGGGTCCGCGCGATGAACGCGAAGTGCCCCAGGTGGTTGGTCCCCACGGTCAGTTCCAGGCCCTGGGCGGTGGTCCGGCGCAGGGGGCCGGCGGAGATGACGCCCGCGTTCGCCACCAGTACGTCGATCCCCCCTCGGTCGCCGAGGGCCTGCGCCGCCCGGGAGACCGAGTCCAGGTCCGCCAGGTCGAGCGTGACGGCCGACAGGTCCGCCTCGGGGACCAGCGCGCCGATCGACCGCATCGCCGTCTCCAGACGATCGGCCCGGCGTCCCAGGAGCACCACGTGCGCTCCGGTGGCGGCGAGCTGTTCGGCGACGAAGTAGCCGATCCCGGAGGTCGCTCCGGTCACGGCCATCGTCCTGCCCGGCTGCCTGGGCGGTCGGCGGGGATCCCACGGAGACATGGTCCGCCTCCTTTCGCTTCGAGGGTCGAAGTATCTCCTGAAGGCTATCACTTCGATGCTCGAAGCGATTCTTCCTGTCCCGCTCTTGACTCGGGGTGTGTCGCGAGCCATAATCAACACATCGGTTGATTAACAGGAAAGTTGAATACGCAGATGGCGACCGACCCGTTGAGTCTCACCTTCGCGGCACTGGCCGACCCGACCCGTCGGGCGCTGCTGGCGAGGCTCGCCGAGGGCGAGGCCACCGTCAACGAGCTGGCGGAGCCGTTTCCCATCAGCCTCCAGGCGGTCTCCCGGCACCTGAAGGTGCTGGAGCGGGCGGGACTGGTCAGCCGGGGCCGCGACGCGCAGTGGCGCCCCTGCCGACTGGAGACCGCTCCCCTGGAGGAGGCGACGGGGTGGATCGAGCGCTACCACCGCCAGTGGGAGGACCGCTTCGACCGGCTCGACGCGGAGATCCGCCGAATCCAGCAGACACAGAACACAGGAGAGCAGTCATGAGCGACCTCACGGTGATCGCCGAGCCCGGACAGCACGACGTCGTCATCACGCGCAGCTTCGACGCGCCCCGCGACGTGGTGTTCAAGGCCATGACCGATCCCGAGTACCTCGCCCGGTGGTGGGGGCTCAAGGAGAACGAGACCGTCATCGACCGTGCGGACCTGCGCCCGGGCGGTTCCTGGAGGTACGTCGAGCACGCCCCCGACGGCCAGGAGTACGGCTTCCACGGCGTGGTCCACGACGTCGTCGCGCCCGAGCGCTTCGTGCAGACCTTCGAGTTCGAGGGCATGCCCGGGCACGTGTGCCTGGAGACCACCACCCTGGAGGAGCGGGACGGCCGCACCCTCTACACGTCGACCACGGTGTTCCAGAGCGTCGAGGACCGCGACGGCATGGTCGAGTCCGGCATGGAGTACGGCCTGAAGCAGTCCATGGGCGTTCTGGACGAGCTCCTGGCCACGATGGCCTGAGAGCTTTCCGGAGGAGGACCGGCCGGGACCCGCGGCCGGTCCGGCCTGTGGACAACGCCCGCCCTGTCCCTCACGGCCGGTACTGTCGATCCGTGGCAGATCTCCCCGACGTTCCCACCCTGCTCGACGCGGCCGTGGCCGCCCTGGGCGGCAGCCGCCGCGAGGGCCAGGCGACCATGGCCGGTGCCGTGGCCGAGGCGGTCGACAAGCGCGAACACCTGGTGGTCCAGGCCGGTACCGGCACCGGAAAGTCCCTGGCCTACCTGGTGCCCGCGATCAGACATGCGATGGCCAGGGAGAGCACCGTGGTGGTCTCCACCGCCACCATCGCCCTGCAGAACCAGCTCATCGAGCGCGACCTGCCGCGCCTGGCCAAGGCCCTCACGCCGATGCTGCCCCGCGAGCCCACGTTCGCCGTGCTCAAGGGCCGCCGCAACTACCTGTGCCGCAACCGGCTCCAGACCGCGGGCGAGGAGGCCGAGGACACCGAGCTGTTCGACCCGCGCCAGCTCTCCTCGCTGGGCCGTCAGGTGGCCCGCCTGCACGAGTGGGCCGAGGACACCGTCACCGGCGACCGCGACGAACTCGCCCCCGGCGTCAGCGACCTGGCCTGGCGCCAGGTGTCGGTGGCCGCCAACGAGTGCATGGGCGCCCGCATCTGCCCCTTCGGCCAGGAGTGCTTCGCCGAGTTCGCCCGCGAGGCCACCCAGGGCGTGGACGTGGTGGTCACCAACCACGCCATGCTCTCCATCGACATGTCGCAGGGCTACCACATCCTGCCCGAGCACAACACGATCATGATCGACGAGGCGCACGAACTCGTCGACCGCGCCACCTCCGTGGCCACCGGCGTCCTGGGCGAGCGCACCGTCAACGCCGCGGCCAAGCGCGCCGCCCGCCTGATCGAACCCGGGGTCAGCGAACGCCTGACCGAGTGCGCCGACGGCCTCGCCCTGATGTTCACCGAGTCGCCCGACGGACGCCTGGACCACATCGACGACGCCCTGGCCAACGCGGTCGCCGCCACCCGCGACGCCGCCTCGGCCTGCGTCACCGCCATCGGCCCCTCGCCCGGGGAGCTGGACCCGGACGGCGCCAGCGACCGCCGCCTGGCCCTGGCCGCGCTCGGCGAGGTGCACGACACCGCCGTGCGCGTCCTGGAGTCCTTCGAACCCGCCCTGCGCGACCGCACCGAGGTCGTCTGGCTGACCAAGGCGCCCGGCCGCCAACCCGCGCTCCACGTCGCCCCGCTCGGTGTGGGCGGGCTGCTGCGCGAGAAGCTCTTCGGCGACCGCACCGTGGTCCTGACCTCCGCCACCCTCACCCTGGGCGGCTCCTTCACCTCCCTGGCCAACCAGTGGGGGCTGGGCCGGGAGGTGACCCAGGAGGCCGTCGAACGCGCCGCGGCGGGCCGCGGTCCGGAGCCGGCCGGGTCACGGGACGCGGCCGGTCCGGCGAACGCTGCCGGGGACCGGGCCGCGGACGGCCCTGACGGCGGCTCCGGAGACGACGACGAGGACGGCCCGCACCGCGCGGCCGGGGAGCCCCGCTGGCGCGCGCTGGACGTCGGCTCGCCCTTCGAGCACGCCCGCCGGGGCATCCTCTACGTGGCCACCCACCTGCCGTCGCCCGGCCGCGACGGTCTCGCGCCCGCCTACCTGGACGAGATCAGCGAGCTCATCGAGGCCGCCGACGGCCGTGCGCTGGGCCTGTTCTCCTCCATGCGCGCCGCCCAGCAGGCCGCCGAGGAGCTCCGCGAGCGCCTGGACCAGCCGATCCTGTGCCAGGGGGAGGACTCCACCGGGCAGCTGGTGCGCCGCTTCGCCGAGGACGAGCGGTCCTGTCTGTTCGGCACCCTGTCGCTGTGGCAGGGCGTGGACGTGCCCGGACCCTCGCTGTCCCTGGTGATCGTGGACCGCATCCCCTTCCCCAGGCCCGACGACCCGCTGGCCTCCGCGCGCCAGCGCGCGGTCGCCGCGCACGGGGGCAACGGCTTCCTGTCGGTGGCCGCCACCCACGCCGCCCTGCTGCTCGCCCAGGGCACCGGGCGCCTGCTGCGCTCCACCGAGGACCGGGGGGTCATCGCCGTCCTGGACCCGCGCCTGGCCACGGCCCGCTACGGCGGATTCCTGCGCGCCTCCCTGCCGCCCTACTGGGGGACCACCGATCCGGCGGTGGCCAGATCGGCGCTGCGCCGCCTCGCCGGCCAGCCCGAACCCGCCGCCGGGTAGCGCCGGGGCCGCGCCCTCGTTCCGGGACCCGCGTTGCGAAAGCCCGGTCCGGGAGCGCGGTCCGGCCTCAGCCGCGGGTGCGGTAGCCGAACAGCCGGACCGCGTACGCGGGGGACTCGTCGTCCTCCGCCTCCTGGATGAACCAGCGGTCGTCGTGCTCGCCCACCAGGAGTTCGTTCCACATCATGTCGATGAGCTTGAGCCGGGAGACCACGGACGCCTCGGGGTCCAGCACGATCGAGTAGGCGCGGTCGGTCAGCCGCTGGGTCACCATGCCCACGGACTGGCCGTCCCAGATGGCCGGGACGGGGGCGTGCCCGACCTCGACCCCGCACAGCCGCAGCTGCTCCACCTCCTCGTCGAGGGCCTCGGCCGCCAGGGCGCCGTCCAGTCGCAGGGCGTCCTCCAGTTCGTCGCGGTCCTCGTCGGCGCGCATGTAGGCGTGGTAGGTGCGGTAGCCACAGGTGCGGCACTTGCGCCAGACGACGCAGCGGGCCAGCCCGTAGGCGGACTGCGCCTCGCCCACACTCTGGTAGTCGCTCACCTCGCGAATCGTGCCGCAGTCGCAGCACAGGGCCGTGAGATCCTGCTTCATCAGAGTCCCCCCTCCGAGGCGAGTATGCGACGGATGAAGCCCGTTAGGGAACCCGTTCGGCGAGGAAGTCGCGGCAAGGACTCGTCATCAATGCCCAAAATGACCCGGTCGCGGGTTTCGGACCGTCCCCAACGGCGTGTCGGTGTGGCGAGTCTTACCCTCGCCCAGTACGCCCGCGCGCCCTCACTCGTCCAGTGACAGGCCACGCTTGTTGCGTGCGCTCCAGTCGCGCATCCGCTGCGGGTAGCCGACGATCTGCACGTCGTAGGCCGGGGTCGCCAGGTTCCTGGCCACCTTGCGGATCACGTCGGGCGAGCCGCATCGGCGACGGATCCACTCGCCGTCCGTCGCGACCGCGACCGCCGTGGTCTGCGTGGCGAAGGTCTCCGGCTCGACGAAGAACTCCACCCCCACCCGGCTCTTGGCGAAGTCGATCAGCGCCTTGATGTCCGAATCCTCGGCTGCCCGGTCGAAACGGGCCTTGCCCTTGCGGTTGGCCTTGCGGAGTCCGAAACGGTCTCGCCATCCCATCGGCGCTCATGTCCCCTTGGTGCAACTCGGTGCGGCTCGGCGCGGCTGGATGCTCGGGACCTTGCGGCGGTCCCCGCCGGGCACCACGACTCCCGAGTCTAGCGGGCCGGTACCGACCCGACAGGACGCGTATCCCCGTGCTCCCGCGGCTTTGCGCGTTTTCCGGACAGTCCTGTCACCGCGCTGCTACGTTCTGTTCTCACGTGGTGCTTACAGGGGGTGCAGACCATGCCGATGTGGACGTGGGCGGGGGAGACCGCACGACGACTCCGGACGGCCGGACAGGCGGAGCTGGCCGAGGCGGTCGCGGGCCTGCCCGTGCTCAGTGAGGCCGGGGACCCGGTGCGCGTGGAGGCCGTGGCCCGTTCGGCGCTGCGCACCGCGCGCCGGCTGGTCGCCGAGGCGGGCGCGGCCGAGGCCGCGGTCCCGGGGGTCTTCGGCCCGCCGACCCTGTTCTTCCTCGCGCACTGGCCCCTGGCCGTGCGCGTGGGGGCCATGGCCGAGGGCGGGCGCGCGCTCGCCCAGGTCAGCGCGGCGGCCGACGACGAACCCGAGCCCCTGGCCCACGGCCCGCTGCCGGTGTCCCTGCTGGAGACCCTGGTGCGCTGCCACGCCAACGTCGACGCCCGCGGCACTGCCGAGCAGCGCCGCGAACTGCTCTCCACCCGGCGCCTGGCCGGTTGGGAACGCACCCCCGCCTGGCCCGCCTTCACCCTCGCCCGGGTGAACCTGCTCATCGACGAGGACCTGGCCGACCGGGCCGAGAACGAGCTGCGGCGCTACGAGCACACCGCCACCGGCCCGGCCATGCTCGGCGCCGACGGGGTGTTCGCCCTCGTCAGAGCCCTGCGTCACCAGGACGAGCACGCCCAGGCCCTGGAGGTGCTGGACCGGATGGAGGCGGAGCTGGTCCTGGACGAGGCCAACCCGCGCCGGGCAGCCCTGCACCGCCGCATCCGCTTCGAGCGCGCTCGGCTGCTGTCCTGGCTGGCCCGCCTGGGCCACTGCCCGCCCCAGGAGGCCATCGTCCCGCTGCCCACCGTGGAGGAGGCCGAGGCGTACCCGAGCCTGCGGCCCGCGTGGGTGGAGGCGGTGGAGAACCTGGTGTGCCAGGGCGCGGTGCGCAACGACTGGCGGCTGGGGGTGCGGGTGACCACCTGGTCGCGCTACTTCGAGCGGGTGGGGGCGCCGCGCCGCGGCGCCGAGCTCGCCCTGTCCGCCGCCCGCCTGGCCTCGGTCCGCGGCGCCCGCTGGGTGGCGAGCTGCTCCGCGCAGCGGGCGGAGCGGCTCATCGGGGAACTGGGGCGCACCGAGGAGATCCTGGGCGACCTGGCCGAGGTGCGCGCCATGATCGCGACGATGCCCCCGGTCCGGCCGCTGGCACCGGCCGAGGACGTGCTGGACTTCCTGCGGGCGCAGCCCGTGGAGGAGGTCGACCCCGAGCAGCAGGCCGAACAGGTCAACGCCGCCCTGGAGAGGATGCCGCACGACACCCCGCTGCTGACCGCGCTCGGCCAGGTCGGCCGGACCCTGATGCTCTCGGACGCGGCGACCGAGCCCCAGTGGCGCCACGTGCGCGAGCAGCCGGGGGACCAGCGCGCGGCGCTGTCGCTGCTGGAGACCCTCCTGCACGACAACGACACCGTCGGGGTGCGCACCCTCGTGAGCACCCTCGCCGCCGGTGCGCTGGACGGCCCCGTGCGGGTCGGGACCGCCGGGCAGGGGGCCCTGGCGCCCCATTCCTGACGGGCGGGTCGCGGGCAACTCCGCCCGTGGACCGGCCGGAACCGTTGCCGGTGTGACGCGAGGGTTCTGACCTGCGATGATCCTGTACTTACAGCGGAGGTTCGACGGCCCAGGCTCGCTATGGGTACAGGAGCACGGTGCGGGGAGTGAGCTGGATCGCGTCAGGGAGCGCCCTCACACGGTCGCCGCACCCACCCCGGACGCGAGGGAGCGCCCCGCGGGGTAGGACAGCGCGGCGGCGGGCAGCCGGGAGGGTCGGCCGCTGGCCAGCACCCGTACCCGGCCCGGCGCGGCGCCCACGGGCGTCTCGCCGATCCGGCGCAGGGCCTGCGCGGCGACCGCTCCGGCGGCGGTGAACAACTCCGCCCGTCCGCCCAGGGCCGCGGAGATCCGCCCGCCCACCAGGTCGTAGTGCGTGCACCCGAGCACCACGCCGTGCACGTCGCCGGGGGTCAGATCGGCGGCGTAGGCCACCGCGTCGTCGATCAGCCGCGGGTCGGCCGACTCCACCGCCTCGGCCAGCCCCGCGCAGGCCACCGCGGTCACCTCCACGCCGCGGGCGAAGGTCTCGATGAGCTGGCGCTGGTAGCCGCTGCGCGTGGTCGCGGCGGTGGACCACACCGCGATCGGCCCTCCGGCCGCCGCCGCGGGCTTGATGGCGGGCACCGTCCCGATCACCGGGACACCCGGCTCGAACTCGGCGCGCAGCTCGGCCAGCACGTGCACCGAGGCGGTGTTGCACGGCACCACCACGGCGTCCAGCGCCGCGTCCCCGGCGGCCTCCCGGGCGGCCCGGGCTCCGGCCAGGGCCCGCGCGATGATCTCATCCGGGGTACGCGGACCCCAGGGCATGTGGTCGGGGTCCATCGACAGGAACAGGTCGGCGTCCGGCCGTGCCACACGCAGGGCCGCCGCGGTCGAGAGCATGCCGATACCGGAGTCAACGAGAGCGATACGCACGAATCCCGATCCTACGACCACCTCCGCACCGCACCGGCGGGACACCGCCCGGAGGGGCGGGATCCGCTCCCGGCCGCCGTGTTCCGGACACAACCGCAGACAGGGCAACTGAGGGGAAGACACGGAACAAATGGGGTGGCACAAGGTCGTTACCGATAGATAGAACTGAATGGATCGGCCGTCCCAGCCGCCCGGCGGCCATGGCCGATCCGGCACGCGAGTGCGTGCCACCGACACCGGAACGGGAACTGGGATGACTCCTCAACAGCAGGGCACGGGCAGCGCCACCTCCGCGCGGACGGGGCTCGCCGAGCACATAGCGGCGGTCCAGAGACTGCGCCGCGACTACCGGGTCCTGCCCCCGGGAGCGCCGGTGCGCCTGGCCAAGCCCACCTCCAACCTCTTCCGGTTCCGCGAGCCCACCAGCGCACCGGCCCTGGACGTGTCCGCCTTCACCGGCGTCATCGCCATCGACCCCGTCGAGCGACTCGCCGACGTCGGCGGTATGACCACCTACGAGGACCTCGTCGCCGCCACCCTGCCGCACGGCCTCATGCCGACGGTCGTCCCCCAGCTGCGCACCATCACCCTCGGCGGCGCCGTCACCGGCATGGGCATCGAGTCCTCCTCCTTTCGCAACGGCCTGCCGCACGAGGCCGTCCAGGAGATGGAGATCCTCACCGGAGGCGGCGACGTCGTCACCGCCACCAGGGACAACGAGTACAGCGACCTCTTCCACGGCTTCCCCAACTCCTACGGGACCCTGGGCTACAGCCTGCGCCTGCGCGTGGAACTCGAACCGGTCTCCCCGTACGTGCACCTGCGCCACCTGCGCTTCCACAAGGCCGCCGAGGTCATGGACGCCCTGGCCCTGATCTGCGCCGACCGAGAGCATGGGGGCCAGCCGGTCGACTTCGTGGACGGGGTCGCCTTCGGCCCCGACGAGCTGTACCTGACCCTGGCCCGCTTCACCGACCAGGCCCCCTGGACCAGCGACTACACAGGCCGGGAGGTCTACTACCGGTCCATCCAGCGCTACGCGGGCAGCGGCCCCGGCGACTACCTCACCATCGCCGACTACCTGTGGCGCTGGGACACGGACTGGTTCTGGTGCTCCAGGGCCTTCGGCACCCAGCACCCGCTGGTGCGCCCCCTGTGGCCGCGCTCCCTCAAGCGCTCCGACGTCTACCGCAGGCTGGTCGCCTGGGACCGGCGCACCGACTTCTCCCGCCTCCTCAACCACTACCGGGGCCGACGGCCCCAGGAACCCCTCATTCAGGACATCGAGGTGGGTGTCGAACGCGGCGCGGAGTTCCTCGACACCTACCACGCCGAGATCGGCATGACCCCCGTGTGGATGTGCCCCCTCCGGCTCCGCGAGCCCCGGCGCCCCGGTCAGGGCGAGGACGAGCACGTGTGGCCGCTCTACCCCCTGGACCACGACCGCCTCTACGTGAACTTCGGCTTCTGGGGCCTGGTCGACATGAAGCCGGGGCAGCGCCGGGCCCACCACAACCGCCTCGTCGAGGAGACGGTGGCCGACCTGGGAGGCCACAAGTCCCTGTACTCGGACTCCTTCTACGGCGAGGAGGAGTTCTGGCGCCTGTACAACGGCACCGCCTACGCCGGGCTCAAGGAGGCCTACGACCCCGAGGGGCGGCTGCTCGACCTGTACGCCAAGTGCGTACGCAACCGTTGACGGCACGAGACCACCGGGACGCGGCCCGAGGGGACGGGCACGCAACCGGCAAGAGGGCAAGAGGGAAGGACAGAGCAATGCGGCTCGCTGAGATCTTCGAACGCGTCGTCGGAACCGACGCACCCATCCGGTTCACCGCCTACGACGGCAGCGGCGCGGGGGACCCCGACAGCGACGTGGCCCTGCACGTGCGGACCCCGGTCGCGGTGAACTACCTGGCGCAGTCCCCCAACGCCGTCGGTCTGGCCCGGGCCTACGTCTCCGGCCACCTGGAGCTGAAGGGGGACATGTACACCGCCCTCAGACGCATGGCGGACTTCGTCTTCGCCGACGGGTTCAGGGTCTCGGTGCGCGACGCGGTCGAGATCGCGCGGTCGGTGGGCTGGGTCAAGTTCGTCAACCGGGTCGCCCCGCCCCCGCAGGAGATGCGCCAGGGCCGCCTCAGCGGACTGGGCTGGCGCCACTCCAAGCAGCGCGACGCCGAGGTCATCCACCACCACTACGACGTCTCCAACGCCTTCTACGAGATGGTCCTGGGCCCGTCGATGACCTACACCTGCGCCGTCTTCGACGACGAGGACGGGGCCCGGGACCGGGTCGGCCGCTCCGACGGGGCCCTGGAGAGCGCCCAGTTCCGCAAGTACGAACTGATCTCGCGCAAGCTCGGCCTGGAACCCGGTATGCGCCTGCTCGACGTGGGCTGCGGCTGGGGCGGCATGGTCATGCACGCCGCCCGCGAGCACGGGGTCCGCGCGCTCGGCGTCACCCTGTCCAAGGAGCAGGCCGAGTGGGCGGCCAAGCGGATCGCCCAGGAGGGGCTGTCCGAACTGGCCGAGGTCCGCCACATGGACTACCGCGACGTTTCCGACGGCAGCTACGACCGGATCAGCTCCATCGGACTGACCGAGCACGTGGGGGCGGACAACCTGGCCTCCTACTTCGCCTCGCTCAACGACAAGCTCGTGCCCGGCGGGCGGCTGCTCAACCACTGCATCACCCGGCCGCGCAACGACCTCCCGTCCCTGAACCGCGGGGGCGTCATCAACCGCTACGTCTTCCCCGACGGGGAGCTGGAGGGCCCCGGCCGGATCCAGACCGCCATGAACGACGCCGGTTTCGAGATCCGCCACCAGGAGAACCTGCGCGAGCACTACGCCCTGACCCTGCGTCACTGGGGCGCCAACCTGGACCGCAACTGGGACGAGGCCGTCGCCGAGGTCGGCGGGGGCACCGCCCGGGTCTGGCAGCTCTACATGGCCGGATGCGTGCTCGGCTTCGAGCGCGACGTGGTGCAGCTGCACCAGATCCTCGGCGTCAAGCTGGACGGCACCGAGGCCCACGTGCCGCTGCGCCCCTGGTTCTGACCGGCCGACCCACCCGCCGCCGCGGCCCGCCGCCCGAGGCGGCGCCCGCACGAGCGCGTCGAAGGTCCTCCCCTCCCTGTTCGCCGGGGGAGGACCTTCGGCCTGTCAGGGGACCGGCGGGCCCGCTTCGCGGCATCATGGACCCGGGGCGTGTCCGGCGGACGCCACAACCCGCCGCGCGACCGGCGGGCTCCAGCCGGACACACCCCGGCCGCACACCCACCAGAAGGGACCACGACGTGTCCTCATCCTCCGACGGCAGCACCGACGGGACCACGCCCGCGCCCGACGCGCCCGACCACGTCAAGCGGACCGCGATCGACCTGATCGAGGCCTACGCGGACCGCAACCGACAGGAGCTCGACGCGGTCGTCCCGCGCGCCTCCGACGACGTCGAGGCCGTCACGTCCGAGCTCAAGGTCATCGCCGCCTTCCTCGGCCGCCGCGTGCAGCAGACCGGCGTGGTCTGGAAGCCCGCCGACTCCCGCGAGGCCGTCGCCCGCATGGTCGCCGAGATGCTCCCGCCCGAACTGGAGTTCGCCGTCTCCACCGCGTGGGAGGCCCACTCGGTCGGCGAGGAGGAGGCCGCGGAGCACTTCACCCGGGGCGACCCCATGGTCTACGTGCACATGCTCGCCGCCTTCGGCGCGGCCATCGGCCTGGCCGTGTACAAGCGCGCCGAACTCCTGTCCGTCCTGCGCCAGGTCACCGGACTGTCCGAGTAAGGGCGTGTGACCAAGGGACACACGGGCCCGAAGGGGCCCGTGGGACACGCCGTACCGGCCGCGACACTCCGGACATGCCCTGTCCCCTAACAGCTCAGACACAAAAGGCAGTGGTTTACTTCACTCGACGCGGTTCTTTACGTAGGTTTCCTACCAACCCTCAGGGGACCCTCGAAAGGAACGGGAGGCGTGCCGATGGCCCGCAGACGAACCCACAAGTACGTTCCGCTCCCCGCCGCCGTCGCGGCGCTGGTCCTGGCCGCGACGGCGTGCGGGAGCGGAGGAGGCGGGGCCTCCGGCTCCGACGGCCTCCTGGTCTGGATCATGCAGGGCACCAACCCCGACGAGACGGGGTTCTTCGAGGCAGCCAACGCCGCGTTCACCGAGGAGACCGGCATCGAGGTCGACGTCGAGTTCGTGCCCTGGCAGGACGCCCAGAACAAGATCTCCACCGCCATCGCGGGCGGCACCATGCCCGACGTCGCCGAGCTCGGCAACACCTTCACGCCCGGGTTCGCCGACGCCGGAGCCCTGCACGACCTGTCCGGCTACGGCGTCGACACCTCCCAGTACATCCCCGGCCTGATGGAGATGGGCCAGCTCGGCGAGGGCGTCTACGGCGTCCCCTGGTACGCCTCCATCCGCTCCGTCGTCTACCGCAGCGACGTCTTCGAGGAGCACGGCCTGGAGGTCCCCGAGAACTGGGAGGACCTGCGCGAGACCGCTCTGGCCCTGTCCGAGGCCGAGGAGGACATGATCGCCTTCCCCGTCCCGGGCGACGCCCAGTACTCGGTCATGCCGTGGATCTGGGGCGGCGGCGGGGAGATCGCCGTCGAGCAGTCCGACGGCACCTGGGTCTCGGAGATCGACAGCGAGGAGGCCCGCGCCGGGGTCGCGTTCTTCACCGATCTGGCCCTGGAGGACGGCACCTCCACCACCGGCGCCGTCAACTGGAACGAGATCGCCGTCATGGAGGCCGTCGCCGACGAGGAGGCCGCCATGGCCATCCTCGGCAGCGCCAACCCCAAGGCCATCCTGGAGGCCAACCCCGACCTGGAGGGCAGGCTCGGCTCCTTCACCCTGCCCGGCCAGGACGGCGGGTACATGCCCTCCTTCGCGGGCGGCTCGCTGCTGTCGGTCTTCGAGGGCACCGGCCAGGAGGAGGCCGCCTGGCAGTACGTCCAGCACCTGACCGGCGAGGAGTTCGCCATGCGCTGGGCCGAGGAGACCGGCTTCTTCCCGGGCGTGGTCGACCGGGTCGACACCTTCTCCTCCTCCGCCGACCCCATCCTGGAGCCCTTCGCCGTCCAGCTCAACGAGGCCAGCCGGGGCGTGCCCGTCACCCCCGCCTGGACCCAGGTCGAGGCCGAGAAGGTCCTGGTCGGCATGCAGCAGGACATCCTCAACGGCGAGGCCACCGTGGAGGAGGCCACCGAGAACGCGGCCAACGAGATCGAGCGCATCCTCAACGGGGGGTAGACACGTGCGAACACCGGTCGGGTTGGGCACCGCCAGCAGCGAACCGGGGCCGAAGGCCCGCCGCTCCGCCGAGCCGTCCCCGCGACGGCCCCGGCCGCGGCGGCGGGCGCCGCTCCTGGGCCAGCGCGGACGCAGGGCGCTCCTGCCCTGGGTGCTGCTCGCTCCCGCGCTGACGGTCATCGGACTGCTGCTGTTGCTCCCGCTCGGCCGGATCGTGTGGCTGTCCTTCCGCGAGTACCAGCTGCGCAACCTCGTCTCGGGTGAGTCCGACTTCGTCGGGCTCGCCAACTACGCCGCCCTGCTCACCGACCCCTACCTGTGGCGGGTCGCCCTGCTCAACACGGTGGCCTTCGCGGTGGTCGCGGTGGTCACCACCATCGTCGTGGGCACGCTGGTGGCGCTGCTGCTGGCCACGCTGCGTCCGGTGCCCCGGATCATCGTGGTCTCCTGCATCATGGTCGCCTGGGCCATGCCCGCGGTCAGCGGCACCTACGTGTGGATCTGGATCTTCGACGTCGACAGCGGCGTCGTCTCCCAGGCCCTGACCTCCCTGGGCCTGCTGGAGCCCTCCGGGTACAACTGGTTCGCCGACCGGCTGTTCTTCTACGCCATCGTCACGCTCAACGTGGTGCACGGGGGCTTCCCGTTCGTGGCGGTCACGGTCCTGGCCGGACTGCTCACGGTCCCCGGCGAACTGCACGAGGCCGCGCGCATCGACGGCGCGGGCGCCTGGAAGCGCTTCTGGCACGTCACGTTCCCGGTGCTGCGCCCGGTGTTCGCCGTGGTCACCGTGCTCTCCACCATCTGGGACTTCAAGGTGTTCGCGCAGATCTACCTCATGCCCGGCGGCGACGTGGGCGGCTCGGAGATGCTCAACCTGGGCGTGTGGTCCTACGTGCGCTCCTTCGGCCACAACGACTACGGCCTGGGCTCGGCCATCGCCGTGCTGCTCACCCTGCTGCTCCTGGTGATCACCGTGTTCTACCTGCGCGCGCTCTTCCGAGAGGACGAGCTCCGATGAGCACGGCGGCCTTCGCGGCCCGCTCAGCTGGCGGGGCCGTGGACCCCCGCCACCAGCTTGTCGCGGACGCGGCGCCAGTCGACCGAGGCCAGGGAGCGCCGGTCGAGGTCCTCGCGCACCGCGCCCATGGTCCGCAGGTCGTACTCGTCCAGCGGACGCCCGTCGTCGTTGTCCCGGTTGACCAGGTTCTCGACGTAGGCGTGCAGCAGCCGCCCGCTGGCGTCGCGCAGGGCGTGCCGGACGGCGCGGTCCCGGAAGCGCGCGTCATGGGGGATCCAGCTGATGACGACCTCGGTGGGGGAGGGCCCGGCGGAATCGCGCACGGTGCTACGCCACCGTCTCCGGCGACCCTGTCGACACGGCCATCACTCCTCCTCCGCCGCCGGGGTGCGAAGGACGTCCCGCCCCGGACAGTCGAGCAGTCTAACGGCCCCGTCCGAGCCCGGAACAACCGGATTCGGACCTCCGGTCACCGCTGAGGAAGGAACGCCCGTGGTCACGCGCACAGAGGCACCCGCCGCCGACACCGACTGGGAGGGCCGCGTCCGCGACGCCCGCCGCAGGGGTGACGTCCGGCGGACGGGACGGTTCCTGGCCAAGTCCGCCGGGGTGGCCGTCCTGCTGCTGTTCACGCTCTTCCCCGTCTACTTCATGCTCATCAGCGCGTTCTCGGACCGGGCCACCTCGGGGGCCGGGGCGCTGCTGCCCGCCGGGCTGTCCCTGGACAACTTCGTCTACGTGCTCACCGAGGCCAGGTTCGGCCAGTACATGCTCAACTCGCTCACGGTCGCCTGCATCACCGTGGCCGGAGCGTGCGTGCTGTCGCTGCTGGCCGCCGTGGCGGTGGCCCGCTTCCGCTTCCGTTTCCGCACCGCGGTGCTGGTGATGATCCTCATCGTGCAGATGGTGCCGCTGGAGGCGCTGGTCATCCCGCTCTTCCTCCAGGTGCGCGACCTCCAGCTGCTCAACACCATGCTCGGCCTGGGCGTGGTCTACGTGGCGCTGTCCCTGCCGCTGGCGGTGTGGATGATGCGCGGCTTCGTGGCCGCCGTGCCCGTGGAGGTGGAGGAGGCCGCCTACATCGACGGGGCCTCCTGGGGCCAGATGTTCTGGCGGGTGCTGTTCCCGCTGGTGGCGCCCGGCCTGGTGGCCACGGCCATCTTCTCGTTCATCGTGGCGTGGAACGAGTTCGTGCTGGCGCTGACCTTCATGACCCAGAGCGAGAACTACACGGTGGCGGTCGGCCTGCGCCAGTTCTTCGGCCAGTACGCCAACGACTGGGGGCACGTGATGGCCGCCTCCACCCTCATCACCATCCCGGTCATGGTCTTCTTCGTCCTCGTGCAGCGCTTCCTGGTCTCCGGGCTCGTCCAGGGAGCCGTCAAGGGGTGAGGGCGGGGCCGGTCCCCGGGGGGAAGGAGGACCGGCCCCGCCGCGCGGGGAGTCAGCCGCGCAGCTCGCGCTTGAGGATCTTGCCGGTGGAGGTCATCGGCAGCTCGGTGCGGAACTCCACCTCGCGCGGGTACTTGTACCCGGCCAGGCGCTCCTTGGCCCACGCGACGAGCCCCTCGGCGGTGACCTCGGCGCCCTCCTTGGGGATCACGAACGCCTTGACCTCCTCGCCGTGGGTGTCGTGGGGCACGCCCACGACCGCGGCCAGGCTGACCGCCTCGTGGGTCATCAGGACCTCCTCGACCTCACGCGGGTAGACGTTGTAGCCACCGCGGATGATCATGTCCTTGGACCGGTCGACGATGAAGTAGAAGCCCTCCTCGTCGCGGCGGGCGATGTCCCCGGTGCGGAACCAGCCGTCGCGGATCACCTCCGCGTTGACCTCGGGGCGGTTGTGGTACCCCTTCATCACGCAGTGCCCGCGCACCGCGATCTCACCCTCCTCCGCGGCCTCGTTCCACTCGGGGTCGATGAGCTTCATCTCCACACCCCACACCGGCAGCCCGATGGAGCCGGTCTTGGCCTTGACCTTGGGGTTGTTGAACGACACCACCGGGGAGGTCTCGGACAGGCCGTAGCCCTCCTTGATGCCCACGCCGAAGGTCTTGGTGAAGTCCTCGGCGAGCTGGCCGGGCAGGGCGGCGCCGCCGGAGACCGCGTCCACCACGTTGCCCGCGATCGTCTCCAGGTCGTAGGTACCGGGCTCGGCGGCCTGGACGGCGCCCAGCAGCCCCCAGTACATGGTGGGCACGCCCGCGAAGGCGGTGACGCCCTCCTTCTCCATGAGTCTGAGCGCCTCGGCGCCGTCGAAGCGCGGCATGAGGACCATCGTGCCGTGCCGGTACAGGGCCGCGTTGAGCATGACCGTCTGGCCGAAGATGTGGAACAGCGGCAGGACCACGAGGGCGACGTCGCGGCCGTCGGGGTGGGGCTCGACCAGTCTGGCGGAGCCGACCGCGTTCAGCAGCAGGTTGTGGTGGCTCAGCTCGGCGCCCTTGGGCTTGCCGGTGGTGCCGCTGGTGTAGATGATGACCGCTGTGTCTTCGGAACCGGCCTGCACCGTCTCGAACTCGCCGGGCTGGCCCTCCAACGCCTTCCAGAAGGTCTCGGCGCCGTCGATGGTCGACTCCGTGGCACCCGGGGAGGCGGGCAGGTCCACGTAGAACTCGCAGGAGTCCACCTGGCCGAAGGCCTCGAAGGCGCGTTCGCCCAGCGGGAGCTCCGGGGTGCCGGTGAAGGCGAAGAGCGCCCTGGCCCCGGAGTCCTCCAGGTGGTAGGCGATCTCGCGCGGGGTCAGCAGCACGTTCAGCGGCACGACCACCGCGCCCGCCTTGAGGGCGCCGAAGTACACGAAGGGGAAGTAGGGCACGTTGGGGCTGGCCAGCGCGATCCGGTCCCCCGGCCTGATTCCGCGCGCGACCAGCAGGTTGGCCACCTGGTTGGCGATCATGTTGGTGATCGCGTAGTTCAGGCGCAGGTCGCCGAAGACCAGGCACTCCTTCTCCGGAGCCGACCGGGCGCCGTCCTCCAGAAGCACGGACAGGTTGAGCATGGGGCCTCCCGCAGCCAGATGGGTCCAGTGAACGCACGACGATTCGGGGTGATGTGATCCGCATCGCGTGTTCTGCGCCACTTTGACGGCAGAGTAACAAACCGGCTGGTCGGTGTGGAGGGGGCGAGAGTCCGTAATCTCACCGATCTTCCGCTTTGCCCCCCGTGAGCCCGCCGCCGAGCGCGGGACGCGGCGACAGCGGGCCCGTCCGCACGGGGGAGCAGAGAGCGAGGTGCACCGCTCCGGGCCCGGGTCAGCGCCCCGGGCGCACCCTCACGGGGCGGGGAAAACCCGTCCGCGCCCCGACCCGCCAACCGCTAACCTGAGTCGTGTACACCCCGAACCGGCTAAGGAACACGTGGCGATGACAGCGGTAGACGGCGACCAGACGACGGGCGACACCTACGACGCCCGCGCCCTCCAGGACAAGTGGCAGGCGCGCTGGGCCGCCGAGCTTCCGTTCCAGGCCGACGAGGACCCCGCGGACAGCCGCCCGCGCTCCTACATCGTCGACATGTTCGCCTACCCCTCCGGCGACCTGCACATGGGCCACGCGGAGGCCTACGCCATCGGCGACGTCATCAGCCGCTACCGCCTCCAGCGCGGCGACAACGTCCTGCACCCGGTGGGCTGGGACTCCTTCGGCCTGCCCGCCGAGAACGCGGCCATCAAGAACAACTCCCACCCCGCCGAGTGGACCTACGCCAACATCGAGACCCAGGCGGCCTCGTTCCGGCGTTACGGCATCAGCGTGGACTGGTCGCGCCGCCTGCACACCAGCGACCCCGAGTACTACCGCTGGAACCAGTGGCTGTTCACGCGCTTCTTCGAGCGCGGACTGGCCTACCGCAAGGACGGCCACGTCAACTGGTGCCCCCGGGACCAGACCGTGCTGGCCAACGAGCAGGTCGTGCAGGGCAGGTGTGAGCGCTGCGGAGCCGACGTCGTGCGGCGCAGCCTCAATCAGTGGTACTTCCGCATCACCGACTACGCCCAGCGCCTGCTGGACGACATGGACCAGCTCGACGGCGGCCGCTGGCCGGACGAGGTCCTGGCCATGCAGCGCAACTGGATCGGCCGCTCCACCGGAGCCGACGTCCACTTCGCCATCGAGGGCCGCGACGAGCCCGTCACCGTCTTCACCACCCGGCCCGACACCCTCTACGGGGCCACCTTCTTCGTCGTGGCCGCCGACGCCGACCTGGCCGACGAGCTGTGCGCGCCCGAACAGCGCGAGGCCTTCGACGCCTACCGCTCCGACGTCGCCAAGCTCTCCGACATCGAGCGCCAGGCCACCGAGCGCCCCAAGACCGGCGTGTTCCTGGGCCGCCACGCGATCAACCCCGTCAACGGCGAGCGCATGCCCGTGTGGGCGGCCGACTACGTCCTGGCCGACTACGGCCACGGCGCCATCATGGCCGTGCCCGCGCACGACCAGCGCGACCTGGACTTCGCCCTGGCCTTCGACCTGCCGGTCCGGGTCGTGGTGGAGACCGGCGAGCCCGACCCCGTCGAGACGGGCACGGCCACCGCGGGGGAGGGCGTCCTGCGCGACTCCGGCCCGCTGGACGGCCTGGCCAAGACCGAGGCCATCGCGCGCATCATCGAGATCCTGGTCGAGCGCGGCACCGGACAGGGCACGATCAACTACCGTCTGCGCGACTGGCTGCTCTCCCGCCAGCGCTACTGGGGCACCCCCATCCCGATCATCCACTGCCCCTCCTGCGGCGAGGTGCCCGTCCCCGACGAGCAGCTGCCCGTCACCCTGCCCGAACTCAAGGGCGCCGAGCTGGCCCCCAAGGGTGTCTCGCCCCTGGCCGCGGCCACCGAGTGGGTCAACGTCGACTGCCCCTCCTGCGGAGGCCCCGCCGAGCGCGACACCGACACCATGGACACCTTCGTGGACTCGTCCTGGTACTTCCTGCGCTACTGCTCGCCGCGCCTGGACACCGCCCCCTTCGACACCGAGGCCGTGGAGAAGTGGGGGCCGGTGGACCACTACATCGGCGGCAGGGAGCACGCCACGCTCCACCTGATGTACGCCCGGTTCTTCACCAAGGTCCTGCACGACATGGGCATGGTCTCCTTCACCGAGCCCTTCCGTCGCCTGACCAACCAGGGCCAGGTCATCAACCAGGGCCGAGCCATGTCCAAGTCCCTGGGCAACGGCGTGGACCTGGGCAAGGAGATCGACGCCTACGGCGTGGACGCGGTCCGGCTGACCATGCTCTTCGCCTCCCCGCCCGAGGAGGACGTGGACTGGGCCGACGTCTCCGTCGTCGCCGCGCAGAAGTTCCTCAACCGCGCCTACCGGGTGATGAGCGAGACGGGCGCGGCCAGCGCGCCGGGCACCGACCCCGCCAAGGGCGACACCGACCTGCGCCGCACCACCCACCGAACCGTCGACCAGATCACCTCCCTGGTCGAGTCCCGGCGGTTCAACGTGGCCATCGCCCGCACCATGGAGCTGGTCTCGGCCGCCCGCAAGGCCATCGACTCCGGTCCCGGCGCCGCCGACCCGGCGGTCCGCGAGGCCGCCGAGGCCGTGGCCGTCGCCCTGTCCCTGTTCGCGCCCTACGTGGCGGAGGAGGGCTGGGAGAAGCTCGGCCGCACCGGCAGCGTCGCCGTCGGCAACTGGCCCGAGGTCGATCCGACCCTGCTGGTGCAGGAGTCCGTGACCTGCGTGGTGCAGGTGCAGAGCAAGGTCCGTGACAAGCTGTCCGTGGCGCCCGACATCGACCCGGCGGAGCTGGAGCGGCTGGCCCTGGCCTCGGAGAAGGCACAGGGCTTCATCGGCGACAAGCAGATCCGCAAGGTGGTCGTGCGCGCGCCCAAGCTGGTGAACATCGTCGTCGGCTGACCAGGCACACCAGAGGCGGCGGCCGCGTGCAGCGGCCGCCGCCCGTGTGCGGTCGGCGCGGTGACCGACAGGGAGGCGGTGGCCGGGTGGGTCCCCTCGCACGGGTGGCCGTGATCGGCGCGGGCACGGTGGTGCTGTCCGCGGTGGCGATCGGCGGCGGACTGTGGCTGTCCGGGGACGACCCGGGAGTGCCCGAGAGCGGCGACGCCCACGCCGCCGCGCCCGGGTGCGCGGTGGTCTCGGACGCGCTCGTCACCGGCCTGGTGCCAGGCGCGGTCCTGGAGTCCTCCGAGCACGGTCCCCTGGCGGACGGCGACAGCACCACGTGCTCGTGGTCCTCCGCCGGTCTGGCCGAGGGGTCGCAGGGGGTGCTCCGGCTGGACCTGTCCGCCCGTTTCACCGACACCACGGGAGAGGAGCCGGTCACCGGCGCCCAGCGGGCGCGGGAGGCCTACACCGCCCTGGTACCGGCGCGCGGCGAGACCGTGGAGCTGCCCGTCGGGGAGGGCCGGGTATGGCGCGGTCAGGTGCCCGGCACCGCGGAACTGGCCTTCCCCACCGACAACCTGCTGGTACGGGTGTCCTACGCCGGGACCTCCGGCACCGAGCCGGTCGGCTTCGGCGAGGCCCGGGACCTGGCAGTGGAGTTCGCCGTGCAGCTCGGAGAGGCCCTGTGAGCGACCAGCACCCCGATGCGTGGGACCCCGAGCAGCCCCAGGCACACCAGCCTCCGCAGGCGTCTCAGCCTCAGTCCCAGCGGGAGCACGAGGTGCCACAGCCGCAGGGGCCACAGGAACCTTCGCAGCCGCATGCGGAACAGCAGTCGCCTCAGCCGCCCCAGGCGGCACAGCCACATGGGGAACAGCAGCCTCCGCCGCCTCAGGCACCACAACCCCACGGACAACAACAGGCCTACCACCCCCACCAGGCCCCGCAGGGGCAGTATCCGCCGCCCCCCAACCCCCCGTGGCAGCAGCCCCACCCCCAGCAGCCCGCACCCGAGGTGGTGGCCTCCGTCCAACCGCAGAGCCGGGGCTGCGCCACCGCCGCCCTGGTAGCCGCAGCCCTGGTGCTGGCCGTGCTCGCCGCCGGGGCGATCTGGTACGTGGTGGCGCGCGACAGCCCGGAGACGGGCGCCTTCGGGGCGGCGCCCGAGTGCTCCGTCGCCGAGACCGGGACGCTGGACGCACTGGTGCCCGGCCACGAGCTGGAGGTCGAGGAGCCGGTCGGCGGCGCGCAGGAGGCGTTCGGCTCGGGCTGGCAGTGCCGGTGGGCGACCCCCGGCGGCCCGGGCGAGCAGGTCCCGGCCACCGCGACGCTGGTGGCCGTGGCCGCCCCCGACCCGGGCGGCGTCACGACGGCCGTCGACAACCTGCGCACCACCACCTCCCGGTACGAGACGCAGGAGCTGGAAGGCGTCGGCGAGGAGGCGGTCGCCTGGGTACAGGAGGACCCGTACACGGTCGCCTGCGTCGGCGCCCGGGTGTCCAACCTGTACCTGGAGACCTGTTACAGCGTGGCGGCCAGCTACGACGCGCAGAACCCGGGAGACCGGGAGCGCATGGTCGCGGGCGCCGAGGAGCTCGCGCTGTCCGTGACGGAGGCGCTGCCGGACTCCATTCCCGAGTGAGGCCCCGGCGCGGCTACCAGGCCGTGCCCAGGAACTCCTCCAGCGCGGGCGCGACCTCCTCGGCGAAGGGGCGCTGCTCGTCCAGGACCGTGGCCCCGGGCTCGTCCCGGTAGCGGCGGAAGACGTGGTCGGTGTCGGGGACGTCCACCCGCCGGGCGCCCTCCAGACCGGTCATCAGCCGGTCCACGTCCTCCCGGGAGACCTGCGTGTCCTCCTCCCCCCACAGCACCAGCACCGGGGTCCCCCCGGGCAGGTCCTCCGCCAGTTCGACGGGGTCGAAGGCGTCCATGTAGGCCAGGAAGTCCTCGTTGGCGAGGGTGTAGACACCGAGCACGCCCCCGCTGGGCATCTCCACGTCGCTGAGCGCACGTCCGGATCTGATCGCGGCCCGTCCGGCGCGGGCGTCGGAGAGCAGCTGGACCACCTGTCTCTCCTCCACCTGGCCCGAGGCCTCGACGGTACGCATCTGCTCGGTGAGCTGGCGGTCGACCAGGTCGAGGTAGCGCGTACCGGGAGGCGCGGCGAGTACGAGCGCGGGGGAGGGGTGCTCCGCACCGATGAGCTCGTGGGCGCGCAGCGCGTACAGGGCGCCCTCGCTGTGCCCGACGACGACCACCCGATCGGGGTCCACCTCGGGCTGGGCGACGAGTTCCTCGTAGGCGGCCGCGACCTGCTCGTCGAAGATCACGGGGTCCACAGGTGCGATCTCGCCGGGACCCGGCGTCTCGAAGTCCGGACCGCTGCCGTACTTGTCGTAGCGCAGCGAGGCCACCCCGACGTCGGCGAGCACGCGGGACAGGTTCTGGTTGGTACCGGCGTTGGGGCGCACGGAGCTGTTGCCGTCGCGGTCGGTGGGACCGCTGCCGGAGATGATGAGCGCGCCCGGAACGGTGCCGGAGACGCCCTCGGGCGTCCGGAAGGTGCCCGACACCTCGTGCCCGCCGCCCTCGAAGGCCACCTCGCGCTCGACGCCGCCGACCCCCGGTGCCTCGGCGGCCCCGTCGTCGGCGGGGGCGCAGGCGGCGGTGGACAACAGGGCGGCGCTGACCGTACCGACCAACGCGGTACGCCAGCGGGCGGCGGGGGAGGAGGCGCGTGTGAACACCTCCTCAGACTAGCGGCCCGCGCCCGTCGGCCCCGCGTCGTCCACAGGGGAAGCGCCCCCGATCCCTCCGAGGGGAGAGGGACCGGAGGCGCGGGTACGCGGGCTCTCAGACGCGGCGCATGACCGCGACCACCTTGCCGAGGATGGTGGCGTCGTCGCCGTTGATCGGCTCGTAGGCCTCGTTGCGCGGCATCAGCCACACGTGGCCGCCCTCCTCGCGGCGCAGCACCTTGACGGTCGCCTCGTCGTCGAGCAGCGCCGCCACGATGTCGCCGTTGTTGGCGTCCTGCTGCTGGCGCACCACCACCATGTCGCCGTCGGTGATGGCGGCGTCGGTCATCGAGTCACCGACCACGGTGAGCATGAACAGGCGCCCCTCGCCCACCAGCTGACGCGGCAGGGCGAGCACGTCCTCCACCGACTCCTCGGCCAGGATCGGACCGCCGGCGGCGATCCGGCCGACCAGCGGCACGGCGGCGGCGCGCGAGAGGTCGATGTCCTCGGGGACCAGGGTCCGCCCCGAGGCGCGCCCGGGCGTGCGCAGCTCGACCGCGCGCGGCCGGTTCTGGTCGCGGTGCAGGTAGCCCTTGCGCTGGAGGACCTTGAGCTGGTGCGCCACGCTGGACGGGCTGGACAGGCCGACCGCTTCCCCGATTTCCCTTATCGACGGGGGGAAACCCCGCTCCCGGACATAGCGCTGGATGCAGTTCAGCACGCTCTGCTGGCGCGCGGTGAGTTTGGGGGCTTCGGGCGTGGACCCGCCCGCGTTCTCCGTTGGTGCGAGAACGGTGGCGGTATCTGCGGTTCCGGGATTCTCCTCCGGCACGGCCGGGCCTCCTCGGCATTCGGTTCGGTCAGGGCCTGCTTGTGTGACTGGCCACCCCCGGTCCGCGACCGTGCCGACCTGGGGGTCCACGTGATGGCGAAACCGGTGTGAAATCAAGGTCAACTTTAGTCGTTGCACACGGTGATATCAAACAAGCGTTCGAGGCCGGGGACAATTGCCGCAGCGCGTATTCGCGGTCAATTTCCGGCCTGCACTTACGTGTGTACACGCGTTCACGCGCTGTTGTCCCCGGAATGTGCGAACGCGTGCCCGCGACAGCGGTTCCGGCCAGGTGCGGGGGTCTTATCCTGGGGCGTCGGATCGACCGAAATCCCGGTGACACCGGGATTCCGGCGCCCGCCGCCGGGGCGCGGCGGCTCCGGTCGGCGACGCTATCCTTGACCGCGGTGCCGGGTCCCCGGAGCAGCCCGACCGCGCCGACTCCCCCGCCCCACCCCGCCGCCGCGGGTCGCGATGC
The DNA here is from genome assembly GCF_965343085.1 of Nocardiopsis synnemataformans. NCBI lineage: Bacteria > Bacillati > Actinomycetota > Actinomycetes > Streptosporangiales > Nocardiopsidaceae > Nocardiopsis > Nocardiopsis synnemataformans. Next base: position 67,833 of record NZ_CBDRFA010000003.1, read on the forward strand.
CGCGCGGCCGCTCGGCCGTGTCGGAACACACCCGTGCCAGGGTTGCGGCGGGTCAGGAAGAAGTCTAGGTTCGACCACAACATCTGGTGTTTCGACAGGAGTGGTTGCCCAGAAGTTGTGGTTTAGTGGTACCTAGGCGTTGTCGTCCGGTGAGAGAAGCAGGTGAACCAGGGTGCACTGTCCGTTCTGTCGCCATCCGGACACCAGGGTGATCGACAGCAGGTCCACCGACGACGGCGCGGCCATCCGGCGCCGCCGGTCCTGCCCCGTCTGCGAGCGCAGGTTCACCACCCAGGAGACCGTCCTGCTGATGGTGGCCAAGCGCTCGGGGGTCACCGAGCCCTTCAGCCGGACCAAGATCATCGCCGGGGTTCGCCGGGCCTGCCAGGGCCGTCCCGTCTCCGAGGACGCCCTGGCCAAGCTCGGCCAGCAGGTCGAGGAGGAGATCCGCGGCCGCGGCGTGGCCGAGGTCCCGGCCCACGAGATCGGCCTGGCCATCCTCGGCCCGATGCGTGACCTGGACGAGGTCGCCTACCTGCACTTCGCCAGCGTCTACCGCGGCTTCGAGAGCCTCTCCGACTTCGAGGCCGAGATCGCCAGCCTGCGCCAGGACCGCGAGGCCGAGACCGACAAGGGCGCCGGAACCGGCGACCGGAGCGGCGCCACCACGGGATAGCGCCCCCGCGGACGCACACCGACCGCGCGGGGCCACACCACTCCCGGGACAGAGGACGCCGGGCACGGTCGGTGACCGTGCCCACGAGTGAGGGGAGAGCCGGCGATGACGGAAACCGCCAGCGGCCCGGCCGGACGCAAGGGCAAGGGAAGCCGCAAGGGGATCAGGGTGAAGCGGGTCTTCACCTCCCCGGGCACGCACCCCTACGACTCCCTGGAGTGGGAGCGCCGCGACGTCGTCATGACCAACTGGCGCGACGGCACGGTCAACTTCGAGCAGCGCGGAGTGGAGTTCCCCACCTCCTGGTCGATGAACGCCACCCAGATCGTGGCGAGCAAGTACTTCCGCGCCGCGGTCGGCACCCCCGAGCGCGAGTGGAGCCTCAAACAGCTCATCGACCGCGTCGTCGGCGTCTACACCGAGACCGGCCGCGAGCACGGCTACTTCGCCTCCGCCGAGGACGCCGAGGTCTTCGACCACGAACTCAAGCACGCCCTCGCCCACCAGCTGTTCAGCTTCAACTCCCCGGTGTGGTTCAACGTCGGTACGAGTGCAAAAGCCCAGGTCAGCGCGTGTTTCATCCTCTCTGTGGACGACACCATGGAGTCGATCCTGGACTGGTACAAGGAGGAGGGGATCATCTTCAAGGGCGGGTCCGGCGCGGGTGTGAACCTGTCGCGCATCCGCTCCAGCAAGGAGCTGCTCTCCTCCGGCGGGACCGCCTCCGGGCCCGTCTCCTTCATGCGCGGCGCCGACGCCTCGGCCGGGACCATCAAGTCCGGCGGCGCCACCCGCCGGGCCGCCAAGATGGTCGTGCTGGACGTCGACCACCCCGACATCGAGGACTTCGTCGAGACCAAGGCCCGCGAGGAACACAAGATCCGTGCCCTGCGCGACGCCGGGTTCGACGTCGACCTCGGCGGCGACGACATGTTCAGCGTCCAGTACCAGAACGCCAACAACTCCGTGCGGGTCTCCGACGCGTTCATGCGCGCCGTGGAGAGCGGCTCGGACTTCGGCCTGACCTCCCGTACCACCGGCGAGGTCGTCGCCACGGTGGACGCCAAGGAGCTGTTCCAGCGCATGGCCAGGGCCGCCTGGGAGTGCGCGGACCCGGGTATCCAGTACGACGGCACGATCCAGGACTGGCACACCACGCCCGAGAGCGGACGGATCAGTGCCAGCAACCCGTGTTTCCCGGCTGATCAGCGCGTGCTGACGGATCGCGGACACATACCGATCGGTGATCTGGTCAAGCGCGCGGCCCAAGGCGAGACCTTCGCCGTGTACACCAACGACATCACCGCCGAGACGGACGCCCAGAACGCTGTGGTGGCGACAACCCCCACCCAGTACATGGTCACTGGGACCAACGAGATCCTCGAACTGCGTTTCTCTGACGGCTCTCTCCTGCGCTGCACCCCCAACCACCGTCTGTGGACCGAGAACCGCGGCTGGGTGCACGCTGAGAAGCTGCTTTCTGATGACCAGGTTGTCCGGTCCTTCCAGTACGCGCCTCGTTCGAACCCGGTGCTGCGGATTCCCCGTGCGGCCCTGGAAGCCGTACGGAAGGCGGCGGCCTCGCCGGGTGTTCGTCCTCTGCACCTGCCGGAGAAGTGGGACGAGGATCCCGACCTCGCGCACTACCTCGGCTGGCTCGTGGGGGACGGCTCGGTCGGTGACCAGGCGGTGGTGACCGTCTACGGCACGGTCGAGGAGCAGGAGAACGTCCTTCCCCGGCACCAGGCGCTCATTGAGCGCCTCACCGGACACCGGAGCAAACCGAGCCTCCAGTCGAACGGGACCCAGCAGCTCAGGATCACGCGTCGCACGATGGTTGAGTTCGTACGAGCGCTGGGCCTGGGCGCCCGCGCTGCGGACAAGTCAGTGCCGCCGTCGCTCTTCGAGGCACCCGAGGAGACCGTGCTGGAGTTCCTCCAAGGACTGTTCGACGCGGACGGGTGCGCGGTCGACCAGAAAGCCAGCGGAACGCGCTACATCGGTCTGGGCAGCCGTTCGGACCAGCTCCTGCGCGATGTCCAGGAACTCCTCGCCCCGTTCGGCATCGCCAGCCGTGTCTACATGACCTGCGAGAGCAAGCCGGACTCGTTCTCCTACACCCGCAAGGACGGGTCCACGGTCACCTACAGCAGTGACGGTCCGTTCTTCGACCTTCGGATCTCGGCCCAGTCCATGCAGGAGTTCTCCGCTCTCGTCAACTTCTCCCTGGAGGGCAAGAGCGAGAAGCTCCGAGAGGCGTTGGACTTTCGCCGTATGTACAGGACGAGGACGACCACACGCCTGCTCTCCAGGCGTTCCGCGGGATTCGAGACCACATACAACCTGACCGAGCCGCGCAACCACTCCTACATCGTGGGCGGCACCATCGTCGCCAACTGCTCGGAGTACATGTCCCTGGACGACTCGTCCTGCAACCTGGCCTCGATCAACCTGCTGAAGTTCCTGAGCGAGGACGACACCTTCGACGTGGAGCGCTTCACCGCGCTCACCGAACTGGTCATCACGGCGATGGACGTCTCCATCACCTTCGCCGACTTCCCCACGGAGAAGATCGGCGAGACCACCCGCGCCTACCGGCAGCTCGGCATCGGCTACGCCAACCTGGGCGCCCTGCTCATGGCGACCGGCCACGCCTACGACTCCGAGGGCGGGCGCGCCGTCGCCGCCGCCGTGACCTCGCTGATGACCGGCACCGCCTACCGGCGCAGCGCCGAGCTGGCCGGGGTGGTCGGCCCCTACGACGGCTACCGGCGCAACGAGCAGGCCCACAAGCGGGTCATGCGCAAGCACGCCGCCGCCAACGACGACCTGCGCACCGTCGGAACCCTGGAGGAGCCGGTCCACGCCGCGGCCACCCGCGAGTGGGCCGAGTGCCTCAGGATCGGCGAGCGCAACGGCTGGCGCAACGCCCAGGCGAGCCTTCTCGCGCCCACTGGGACCATAGGCTTCATGCTCGACTGCGACACCACCGGCATCGAGCCGGACTTCTCGCTGGTCAAGTTCAAGAAGCTGGTCGGCGGCGGCTCCATGCAGATCGTCAACCAGGCCATCCCGCGCGCGCTGGGCAACCTCGGCTACCAGGACGAGCAGGTCGAGGCCATCGTCGAGTACATCTCCGACAACGGCCACGTCGTGAACGCGCCCGGCCTGCGCACCGAGCACTACGAGGTGTTCGACTGCGCGATGGGGCGCCGCTACATCCGGCCCATGGGCCACGTGCGGATGATGGCCTCGGTGCAGCCCTTCCTGTCCGGCGCGATCTCCAAGACGGTGAACGTGCCGGAGGAGGCCTCGGTCGAGGACTTCGAGCACATCTACTTCGAGGGCTGGCGGATGGGCCTGAAGGCGCTCGCCGTCTACCGCGACAACTGCAAGGTGGGCCAGCCGCTGTCCACCGGCGGGACGCGGGAGAAGGAGGCTGAGCCCGAGGTGCGGACCGTCGAGGTGCACCGGCCGGTCCGCCGCCGCCTGCCCAAGAAGCGCCCGAGTGAGACCACGTCGTTCTCCGTGGGTGGGGCCGAGGGCTACATCACCGCGGGCTCCTACCCGGACGACGGCCTGGGCGAGGTGTTCATGAAGCTCGGCAAGCAGGGGTCCACCCTGGCCGGGGTGATGGACGCCTTCTCCATCGCGATCTCCATCGCCCTCCAGTACGGGGTCCCGCTGGAGACCTACGTGGACAAGTTCACGAACATGCGGTTCGACCCGGCGGGCATGACCGACGACCCGGACATCCGCATGGCCCAGTCGGTGGTGGACTACATCTTCCGCCGCCTGGCCCTGGACCACCTGCCCTACGAGGAGCGCGCCGCGCTGGGGGTGCTGTCGGCCGCCGAGCGCCAGGCGCAGGTGGCGGGGGAGGACCCGGCCCAGGTCGCCACGCAGGTGGAGTCCTACGCCCAGTCCGCGGCCACCCGCGGGGCGGACGCCGCCGAGGAGGCTCCGGCGGCCCCGGTGGAGGAGCCGCACGCGGCGGCGGAGCGGCCGACCCGGGCGCACTCCACCGCGGAGCTGATGGAGGGTAAGGGCTTCGTGGCGGACGCTCCGCTGTGCGTGACCTGCGGTACCAAGATGCGTCCGTCGGGCAGCTGCTACGCCTGCGAGGGCTGCGGGGCCACCAGCGGTTGCAGCTGATCCGCGGCGGACGGACGGCGCGGGGAGGGGGCGGAGCAGGGTGCTGCGCGCGGCGCCGTGCCCCGCTCCGCCCCGGGCAGGTGTGGCGTTGCCGCAGGTGATGCGTACGCACCGTGTGCCCTGTGCTGTGACGGTGCGGCGTGCGCGCGGTCCTGTCGCCAGCATGAGTACGTCACGTACTTGACGTACTTGACCGACGATGGCACGCTGGGGGTACGTCCCGATGGAGGTATCGCCATGACGACCGTGCACTACGACAGCTACACCGAGGCCCGCGCGCATCTCAAGGCGCTTCTGGACGCGGCGGAGAGAGGCAGAGTCGCCACGGTGCGCCGTGACTCGGCCAGAACGGCGGTCGTGGACGTGGAGAGACTGCGCCACTACCTCGCGACGGTCACGTCGTCCCGTGCGCAGGTGGTACCCGAGGCCGAGGGATGGTCCGTTTTCATCCCGGGGCTGCCCGTCGCCGCGGACGGAGCCTCCTTCGACGAGGCCCTCACCGAAATGGTCGATGCCCTGCGGGAGTACTCGGAGGACTGGCAGGACCACCTGCTCGACGCGCCCAACCATCGCGAGAACTGGGGGCTGGTCCAGTTGATCAGCCTCAGTGACGACGAGCAGCTCCGCGACTGGCTTGTGGGGAAGGTACGGTGAGCTGGCCGCGACCCACGCGCGAAGACCACGACCGCTTCTGCAAGACGGAAGGGTGGCGGCTGGTACGCGACGCCCGTGGTGGCACGGGCACGCACCACATCACCTACGAACTGCATCTACCGGACGGTCGAATCCTGAGGACCCGGGTCTCCCGGCCTGCGGACAGGACCGACTACGGCAGGAGTATGTGGGCGCATGTCCTCCGGGACCAACTCGACGTCGACGAGGCCACGTTCTGGTCGTGTGTCCGGGACGGAGCCATGCCTGCCCGTGGAGCGCCCGCGCCTTCTCCAGGGGCTCTGCCCGCGGACCTCGTCCACCTGCTGATCTCCAATCTCGGCCTCGACGAGGCCGAGATCGCGGGAATGAGCAAGGAGGAGGCCGTCGGTAGACTCCAGCGGTACTGGATCGAGGGCTGCTGACGGACGGCGCGGGGAGGGGGCGGATCCGCACCCCTCCCCGGCGCACGGGTCCCGTGTCAGCCGCGGTCGCAGTCCCCCGACGCGGCCGCGACCGCGGCGGTCACGGCGGTCACCCCCAGCACGGCGGGCCAGGCGCCGACCTTCTTCGCCAGCGGGTGGGACAGCCCGAACGCGCCCACGTACACGCCGGTGAGCGCGACCGCCGTGCCCACCCCCGAGCGGCGGCGCCAGGTCTCGAAGGCCGCGGCGCCGAACGCGGCCAGCACGGCTCCGCCCAGCGGGCGGTTGCCCGTCGCGCGGGCCACCGTGTAGCCGCCGATCAGGCCCGTGGTGGTCAGGACGGAGCTGGGTACTGCGGGCATCGGTGGGGTCCCCTCTCGCTGCGGCCGGAGCCGGTGGCTGCGTGCGCCAACGACGTTATCCGCCGCCCGGCGGCGGTGCCATCCGGCCCGCGCGGGCCGGTCCCGGGGGGCGTCCCCGTTACGCTCCGGTGTACAGCCCTGGGTTCCGGACGCGTCCCATGACAGGGTTGGTGCTGTCCGCTACGGCCCCTCCGGTCACGAAACAGGCTCCCACCTGGAACCGGACCGCGGTACGCGACGTCGTAGCCGATAGTTCCCGACCTCCGACCAAGGAGCCCATGCCTATGTCGTTCGCGCAGACCGTGCGCGGCGCGGCCGGTGCCGTCGCCCAGGGGGGCGATCCGCGCCAGGCGGTGTCCGACGCGCTGCAACAGGCCACCGAGGGCGGTGGCCTCGACCCCAGGGACTTCGTCGCCGCCCGTGAACAGGGTGACTCCGTCGGCACCCGCATCGAGCAGAAGAGCACCTCCCTCAACAACGCGGGCGAGGCGATCAACCGCAGCTACTACGAGCGCGGCGACGGCGGGCCGATCCACGTCATCTGCCCCATGGTCATCCCCCGCGGGCGCACCTTCGTGACGATGCTCCCGGCCATCGCGCTGGTCGCCCTCGGAGTGGTGGGCGCCGTCTTCGTCCTGGTCCCCCAAGCTGTCATCGGTGGAAACCCCCTGGTCAACCCCGTCTTCGGCATCCACTACTGGCTGGTCACCATCGCGGTGGCCGTGTTCATGTGGTGGCGCCAGGGCATGGTGATGGTGCCGGAGGGCTGCGAGGCCATCGTCACCCGCTTCGGCAAGATGGAGAACGTCTTCAAGGCCGGGCGGGTCACGCTCTTCAACCCCTGGAAGCGCGTCTCCTACATCGTCAACACCACCCGCGAGTACCCCTTCAACGCGCCGATCCGCTCGGCACCCACCAAGAGCGGTGTGCAGGCCTCCATAGACCTGTTCGTGCAGTTCCGGATCGTCAACGCCACCGACTTCGTCTACACGCTGGGCGGCGTGAACGGCTTCCAGGAGAAGCTGAACAACGCGATCAGCGAGACCACCCGGAGCCTCATCTACGAGCAGCAGGCCTCGGCCATCTACGACATGGTCGGCGACAACACCCAGAGCCTGGTGGAGCAGCTCAACCGCCAGTTCAGCGGGATCGTGGAGCTGACCAGCGCCAACATCACCCACGCCGAGCCCTCCAACCAGGAGTACCGGATGGACCTGGCGGCACCGGAGATGGTCCGCGTCGCCAAGGACGCCTACACCTTCGAGTACGAGCTCCAGCTGCGCAAGGAGCAGAACGAGGGTGACCTGAACAAGGAGCTGGCGACCCTCAACGAGACCCTGTCCGCGATCCAGGCCGACATCGCCCAGTACCAGGCGCAGATGGACACCGCCCTGGAGCGCGAGACCAACCGGGCCCGCTCCCTGGCCCACCAGCGCTTCGTCGAGGCCGAGTCCGAGGCCAACGCCAACGCGGCCCTGTTGCAGGCCCAGGCCCTGGACATCCGCGCGGTCAGCGCCGCCGACGCCCCCGAGATCCTCAACTACCGCTTCCGCGAGACCCTCCTGGACAAGCTGGAGGGGGTCGCCGACAGCCTCCCGCAGGTCCTGCGGATCGGGTCGGGTGACTCCGCCAGCGTCGACTACCTGCGCATCGCGCAGGAGATCATCGGCCAGGCCGACACCGCCCTGTTCTCGCAGGAGGACATGGAGGCCATCCGTTCCCGCCTCGGCGCCATCCGGGGCCGTATCGCCGAGCGCGAGCAGGAGATCAGTGCGCTGGTCCGGGACGCCGACGACCCCAGGGCCGAGCGGGGCCGGGGCGAGGACCCGGGGGAGGAGTTGGTGGAGGAGATCCGCCAGTCCGTCTCCGAGCAGGCCATCGACGAGCGCATGTCCGAGGCACCCCAGGCGCCTCAGGCAACCCAGGAGTCCCAGGAGTCGCACGGTCGGCGCGAGGCCCCGCAGGAACAGGACCCCGCCCGGCCGTCGGTCGGCGCACCGCCACCCTCGGACGCCCCCCAACGGTCCCCCGAGGACCCGCCCCCGCCGCCGTGGTCGCGCGGCACCCAGGGCTTCGGCCCCGACGAGGGAGGTCAGTAGATGAGCCAGTCAGTGAACGCCGGCGGCGGCTCCAGCATCAAGGAGTCCCTCGCCTCCTGGGGCGACCTGGCGGGTCTGCTACGCGGCGGCGACCAGGGCGCGATCGTCCCCGTGGTCATCCCGCGCGACAACCGCGGCCTGCGGTGGACCGTTCTGGTCTGGTTCGGCCTGTTCGCCCTGTGCGCGGCGCTGATGATGGCCCTCAACGCCTCGGCGGGCGGGTTCGCCTTCGGGGTCGCCTACGTCGTGCTGGCCGTGCCAACCCTGATCGTCGGCCTCCTCAGCATCGTCGTGGCGGGTCTGTGGTGGTGGCGCAGCTCGATCGTCGAGATCGAGGAGGGCACGCACGGCATCCTCACCAAGTACGGCGCGATCGTGAAGCCGATCGGCCCGGGCCGCCACTACCTGTGGCACCCGTGGTCGCGGGTGGACTTCGTGGTGGACACCCGCACGGAGATCCCCTACACGGCGCCGGTCCTGGCCTGTCCCACGCGGGAGAACGTGCCGCTGAAGTCGATCGAGTTCTTCCTCAAGTTCCAGATCACCGACCCGATCCGGTTCGTGACGATCATCGGCGCGAGCAACTTCGACCTCGTGCTCTCCAGCGCGGTGCAGGACGCCATCCGCCAGCGCAGCCGCCTGGTCAACACCGAGTCCGCCTACGACCTGCGCGGTTCCAACGTCGAGGACATGCGCCGCCTGCTCAACGGGCAGCTGGAGAAGTACGGTGTGCGGATCACCGGCTGCAACATCCCCGACGTGCAGCTGCCCAGCCAGTACCAGCAGCACCTGTCCACCCGGGAGCGGGTGGCCAAGGAGCTGGTGGCCTACGAGCAGGAGTGGGAGCTGACGCGCAAGCGCCGGATCGACACCCTGCTGATGGACATCGAGCGCTCCAAGAAGACCCGTGACGCCAAGATCGTCGAGGTCAACGCCTCCCTCAACAAGGCGCGCAAGGACGTGGCGCAGATGCTGGAGGAGCAGGAGACCGAGGCGCAGCGGGTGCGCTACGAGATCGAGACGCGCGGGCGCGCCGACCTGGTGGCCGCCGAGAACGAGGCGAAGGCGCAGGAGCGCCTGGCCACGGCCTACCGGGACAACCGGGCGGTGCTGGAGTACGAGCTGGCCCGCCGCCGCCTGGACGTGGGCGCCACCCTGGCCGGGCGCGCCCCGCGCCCGGTGGTGGTGCAGACCGAGGCCGGTGCGGGGGACGGTTCGGCGCTGTCGACGCTGCTGACCGCGCAGTTGCTGCCCCAGGTGATGGAGGGCCGGGGCGCGCGGGCGCCGCTGGGCGGGTCGGGCGGCTCGGGCGGGGCCAGGGACGTCCTGGACTCCGCGCAGGGCGCGATCTCCGCGGCCGCCGAGCGCCAGCAGCAGATGGCCGACGAGTACCAGCGCCAGCAGGGCGCCGCGATGCGTGAGCAGTTCGAGCGCGGTGAGGGGTACGGCGGGCAGGGGCGCAGCTAGCCCCGACGGCTCCGCCCCGCGGCCGGACCGCTGGGCGGGACCGGAGACGAGGTGGGGACCCGCGACCGGGAGCGGTCGCGGGTCCTTCCTCTGTCCTGGGCTCAGGCGACGGGGGAGAGGGAGGAGTAGCCCCCGGCGAGGTCGATCCCGTTCCGCGCGGCGATCTCGACCAGGTCCTCGACCTCGCCCGCCTGTGCGCTGGCCAGGTCGTCGTCGCCGAGCGCGTGGGCGCGGCGCAGCGCGGTGATCGAGTCGTGGATGCGCACGTGGAGGGTGAGCGCGAACTCGCGCATGGGGCCTCTTCTCAGGGTTGGCGGCGCTGCCGGAGAGGGAGGACCTGCGGCTCTCCCCCGGGGGGGTCGCGTCCCTGTGTACCCGGCGAGGGTGAGAGCAGGGTTGGAGGGGGACAAGGAACGGCAAGGTGAGGGTCAGTTTCCCGGCTGTGAGAACGCGGCCGCCCGCCGCGCGGTGGCGCGGCGGGCGGGTCACGGGTGCGTGGGCGCGGTCAGGTCAGTGGTTGACCCAGACGTACCAGTCGTCCGACACGTGCTCGTAGATCCTGGAGCCCTGCCCGGGGACGAAGACGCCCTCGGGGATCTGCTCGGTGCTGTGGGCCAGGCCTGAGGGGCTGAACAGCCCCGAGCCCTCCACCGCGTAGTGGGTGACGCCCTCGTGCGCCGAGACGCTGCGCAGCGAGTACAGCCCCACCCGTTCGCCGTTGAGCGGGATGGAGGTGCGGCCGTCGGTGTCCTCGCGCAGCGAGAGCAGCTGGTCGGCGGAGGCGCTGATCCGGCTCTGGAGCGGGACGTCGGCCACGGCCAGGCCGATCGCGGCGGCGGCGATCACCGGAGCGGACACCCAGCGCAGCCAGTAGTGGCGGATCATCGGGCGGGCCACCGCCAGGGCGATGCCCAGGCGCAGCGCGCCCATCCCGGCGAGCAGCAGGCCGCCCACCAGGGCGGCGAAGAACGTGGGCAGGTGTCCGCCGGGGACGCTGTCCTCGAAGAGCAGGACCAAGCCGACCACGCCGCAGGCGGGGATGTAGAGCCGGCCGGGCGGACGGGAGGCCCAGCTGATCAGGCGCTGGCCGAGCGTCGGCTTCTCCGCGATCTCGATCAGCTTGGCCAGGGACCTGTCAGGGGTCGGGCCGGAAGCTGCGGCGGACATGGCGTTCCCCCCACCGAATCCGTGTCATGGGGACGCGGACCCGGAGCGAACGGGAAGAGGGGCCGCAGGGGGCCGCGTCACAGTCGATACGGCCGTCGAAGCACGGCCTGTTCCACAGGATAGAGCAGTGGCGGGGCGTGTTCGGGGAGACGCGGGGAAACGCCGCCGTCTTTCCCGCGGGTTCCGGACGGCTGACGGCGGTGTTTCCGGTGCCGCACGTTGACGCGCGGTGAGAGGACGAGGTGGTCCCAGGACCAGCGTCCGCCGCTCACCGCCATCAGCACGCACACCGCCGTGACCAGTGACGTCGTGCCCCACGAGGAGAAGGGTGCCAGGTCGGGCGCGCCCGCCGTGAGGGCGCCGAGCACGGCCGCGGCGGCGAGCAGGGGACCCGTCAGCCATGTGAGCAGGCCCACGGCGAAGGCGATCGAGAGCGCGACGAGCAGGGCGGGCAGCGCCCCCGCGGTCGGGGACAGCACGCCCAGTCCGGCCGCGGCGAGGTGCTCGGCCACCGCGGCCTCCCGGTCGCGCAGCGCGAGCCCGTACTCGGTGAACATCCATCCGACGCCCACCCGGACGAGGGCGGCGGCGACGTCGTGGAGGCGTCCCCGGGAGATCCGTGGCCGCGGATACGGCCTGGCGCGCTGCATGTCCATTCCTCTCGGGCGACCGGCGGTCCCGACAAGCGGAAACTACACAAGGTCATGACCGATAACCCCTTGTGGTGGTCGGCGAGTCGTGCAAAAGGGTGCGTGCGAGGTCTTCTTCGTCCGGGATCGGCTCCGAGCGCGCGGGTTCCGGGGTCGCGGTCCGCGCCCTTCGCGTGCCGGGCCGTGTGCCAGTGTGCGGGCGGCCCCGACGGCGGCCCAAGCGGGTCTGAGGCCTTCCCCCGCGAGGCCCTCCCCCCGGGGGGCGGGGTCCCGCGCGCGGACGCCCTGCCCCGCACGGCGTCCGCGCGGCACACCCTAAGGTGGATACTGTGCCGACCACATCCACGCCCGCCCCGCCGCCCGCCGCACCCACCTACGAGCTGGAGGACGAACTCCGCTCCTCCGGCGCGCGGGTGGTCGCCGGAGTGGACGAGGTGGGCCGCGGCGCCTGGGCCGGGCCGCTCCTGGTCTGCGCCGCCGTCCCCGGCGAGGGCGCCCCGCCCTCCGGACTGACCGACTCCAAGCGCCTGACCCCCAAACGCCGTCGGGAGATCGCCGACCAGCTGCGCCCCTGGGTCGCCGACCACGCCTTCGGCTGGTCTGCCCCCGAGGAGATCGACGAGGTCGGCATGACCGAGGCGCTGCACCGGGCCTCCCGCCGTGCTCTGGATGCGCTCTCCCCGCGGCCCGACGCCGTCATCCTCGACGGCAGGCACGATTTCATCGGCCACCCCTGGCGGGTGCGCACCTGCGTCAAGGGCGATCTGGCCTGCGTCAGCGTCGCCGCCGCCGCGATCCTGGCCAAGGTCCACCGCGACGCCCTCATGGCCGACCTGGCCGCCGACCACCCGGGCTACGGGTTCGAGCGGGCCGCCGGGTACCCCTCGCCCGTGCACCGCGCCGCCCTGGCCGAGTCCGGACCCACCCCGCACCACCGCATGAGCTGGGCCTACCTCGAGGACCTGCCCCGATGGAAGCACCTGCGCAGGGTCCGCCCCGCTCCCGGCGGGCAGCTCCCCCTGCTGTGAGCACCGGACCCGCGGGCCCCGGGCCGCCCCCGGCCAGGGGGCACGACACGCGGTCCCGTACTGGACATCCGCCCCACTTGGGGCAAGGCTGTGGCTGTGGACGTCGGCCCCCCGACGCCCCCCGCCCCGACCCCCGCCGGTCAGGAGAGCCGACCGCCACGGACCCCCACGCAGGAAGGTGCATGGATGACGCGTGAGATGCGCTCCACCGCCGCCGCGGAGCCGGGACGCGCCTCGGGACTCGACCGCCTGCGCGCCCTCTACCACCGGATTCCCCTCGGGCGACGGCTCGTGTCCGCCCTGGTCCTGCTGAGCGTGGTCGCCGTCGTCGCGTTCGTCACAGGCACATCCGTCTTCGGCGCGGTTACCGCGGCCCTGGTCCTGCTGGCGGTCCTGGCCGCCCTCATGCGCTCCGTCGACGCCTTCGCCACCGTCATGGTGTGCGTGCTCTGGCTCGCGGTGTCCGTTCCCCTCTTCCAGATCCCCCTCGCCGGCGAACCCGTCACACTGCTGGTCCTGCCCCTGCCCCTGCTCGTGGTCCTGGCCGCCGGGCGGGCGCGCGAGTTCCCCGTCTGGCACACCACCGTGCTCTCGCTGACCGCCGGTCTCATCGCCGGGTTCTCCCTGGCCCTGGTCGGACTGGTCGTCGAGCCCTTCCCCGGCTCCTGGGGGATCATCCTGCTCTACGCCGCCGCGGGCGCCTGCCTGCTGTGGCGGCTGTCGGCCTCCCGTCAGATCCACCGGGAGAGCGAGGCCAACCGGCGCGAGACCGCCAAGTCCATGCCCGTGTCGCGCCGCAACGGCGGTTCGGGTCCTTCGAACGCGTCCGGGGGCCAGGACGGCTCTGAGGGCCGCACCCGGCCGCTGCGCGGGCGCACCGGCGTCGGCTCCCGCAGGGCATCCGCCGCGGACACCGACGACGAGCCCGTCCCCGTCGACCAGGCCCTGGCCGAACTGGAGGACATGGTCGGCCTCGACCCGGTCAAACAGCAGGTGCGCGGGATCGCCGCCTCCATCGAGGCGGCCCGCCTGCGCGCCGACGCGGGCTTCCCCGTCGAGCGTCCCCTGCGCCACCTGGTCTTCTCCGGCCCGCCCGGCACCGGCAAGACCAGCGTCGCCCGCACCCTGGCCACCATCTTCCACTCCTTCGGGCTGCTGCCCACCTCCCGCGTGGTCGAGGCCCAGCGCGCCGACCTCGTGGGGGAGTACCTGGGCGCGACCGCCATCAGGACCAACGAGCTCATCGACCGGGCGCTGGGCGGCGTGCTGTTCGTGGACGAGGCCTACTCCCTGGTCAACGAGGGCGACGGCCAGGCCGACCGGTTCGGCAACGAGGCCGTGCAGACCCTGCTCAAGCGCGCCGAGGACGACCGGGACCAGCTCGTCGTGGTCCTTGCCGGGTACGAGAAGGAGATGGACGCCTTCCTGGCCTCCAACCCCGGTCTGGCCTCGCGCTTCGCCACCCGCATCAGCTTTCCCAGCTACAGCGCCGACGAGCTGTTCCGCATCGCCGAGTCCCTCGTCCACCAGCGCGGCGACACCCTCGACGACGAAGCCGCCCAGGCGCTGCGGCGAAGGTTCGACCAGGTGGTCCAGCGCGAGGTGGTCGACGAGCTCGGCAACGGCCGCTTCGCCCGCTCGGTGGTCGAGAAGGCCGCCCAGGCCCGCGACGTGCGCGTGGTCACCGCCGGGGTGGACGGCGCGGAGCCCGCGCCCCGCCCCGAGGCCGAGGACCTCATCACCGTCCGGGCCTCGGACGTGGAGGCCGCCCACCGGGAGCTGACCTCCCGCCTGCCCGGTTTCGGCGAGGCGCCCGGCATCGGGGAGGCGCTGGCCGAACTGGACGCCATGATCGGCCTGGAGCCGGTCAAGGAGCAGGTCCGCTCCATCGTGGCCCAGCTGCGGGTGGCCAAGCTCCGTGAGGAGCAGGGGCTGCTCAACCAGGCGCCCATGCGGCACTTCGTGTTCTCCGGCCCGCCCGGCACCGGCAAGACCACCGTCGCCCGGGTGCTCGGCCGGGTCTTCGCGGCGCTGGGCCTGCTCGGCCGCGCCGACGTGGTCGAGGCCCAGCGCGCCGACCTGGTCGGCGAGCACCTGGGCGCCACGGCGGTCAAGACCAACCGGCTCGTGGACCGTGCGCTGGGCGGCGTGCTGTTCGTCGACGAGGCCTACTCCCTGGTCAACCCCGGTTACAGCGGCGGTGACGCCTTCGGCTCCGAGGCCATCCAGACCCTGCTCAAGCGGGCCGAGGACGACCGCTCCCGGCTCGTGGTCGTGCTCGCGGGCTACCCGGCGGAGATGGAGCGCTTCCTGGCCTCCAACGCCGGACTGTCCTCGCGCTTCAACGTGCGGGTGCGCTTCCCCTCCTACACCGCCGACGAGCTCACCGAGATTGCCGAGGCCGTGGCCGCCCGCACCGGCGACGCCTTCGACGACACCGCGCGCGAGGACCTGCGCAGCATCTTCGCGCACGTGTGCGAGGCCGGGTGGATCGACGAGCTCGGCAACGGCCGCTTCGCCCGCTCCCTGTTCGAGAAGGCGTGTTCCCACCGCGACCTGCGCGTGTCCCAGGAGCTGGGCGAGGCCGCGACCGCCGCCGAACTCACCGTGCTGACCAGTGTCGACGTCCGCAAGGCCTATGCCGAGGCGACGCAGTAGACCCGAGGGGCCGCGGACACGCGTGCTGCTAGTGTCCGACCCTTGACTTCCTCTCCTGTCTGAGGGCAGGAGATCGCGGAACCACCTACCGGTGGTTCGAGGCCAGGGCCTCGTCACGGGTCGCCCCGTGGCCTTCCTGCTTCGTCGCCGGTCGCCCCGTCCGGGAAGGCTCCCGTTGAGGTCTCACACCAGACGCACTTGTACTCCAACATCGTGCGCAGCTCACGCCAGGCCGCGTCCGAGATCGCCCGAGCGGGCCTGCGGTTTTCAACCATGGTGCGCACCGCCAGATCCTCGATCACGACCACTTGGTCCTCGCGGACGAGTCGAGAGGTGAGCTTGTGCAAAAAGCCCTTACGCCGGTCGGTGATGCGGGCGTGCACCCGCGCCACCTTCCGGCGCGCCCTGTCCCGGTTCGCGCTGCCCTTGGCCTTGCGGGCCAGCGTCCGTTGGGCTCGGGCCGATCTGGCCCGGTCGCGGTGCTCGTGGCGGGGGTTGGCCACCTTCTCCCCCGTGGACAACGCCACCACGGAGGTGATTCCGGCGTCGATACCGACCGCCTTGTTGGCGGCCGGGGTCTGCTCGACGATGTCCTCGCACAGGAGCGAGACGAACCAGCGCCCGGCCGCGTCGCGCGAGACCGTCACCGTGGACGGCCTTGCTCCTTCGGGCAGGGGCCGCGACCAGACCACGTCCAAGGGTTCGGCCAGCTTGGCCAGGGTCAGGCGGCCCTGGCGGTAGCGGAAGGCGGACCGGGTGTACTCCGCCGAGGCCCGGGACCTCTTCTTCGACTTGAACCGCGGGTACCTCGCGCGGCGGTCGAAGAGGTTGCGAAAGGCGGTGTGCAGGTGGCGCAGCGTCTGCTGGAGCGGGACGGAAGAGACCTCGTTGAGGAACGCCAGCTCCTCGGTCCTCTTCCAGGCGGTGAGCATGGCCGAGGTGTGGGAGTAGCCCACCCGTTCCCGGCGCTGCTGTCAGACGGCGGTGTGTTCGGCCAGGGGCCGGTTGTAGACCAGGCGCACGCACCCGAACGTGCGCGACAGCTCAGCCGCATGCACGGGAGTGGGGTAGAAGCGGTACCGAAACGCCCGCTTCACACTCATCCTGGTCATGGAACACACCGTAGCGACCGCTCCGCGGTCGTGTGAGGGAAACCTGACAGAAAGTCACAGAAGGGAGAGGGCGTGTCCTCCCCGCCCTGAGGGCCGGAGCGTCCACGCCCAACAAACAGATGACCGCTTCACCCACTTCCTCCTCCGCGCCCCCCGTCACCCAGGCGCTCATCCTCGCCGGCGGCCAGGCCACCCGGCTGCGGCCCTACACCGACACCCGCCCCAAGGCGATGGTGGAGGTGGCCGGACGGCCCATCATCGACTACCAGCTGGAGTGGCTCACGGGCCACGGCGTCGAACACGTCGTCGTCTCCTGCGGCTACAAGGCCGAGGTCCTGCGCGAGCACCTGGAGGCCCGCGAGGGCGGCCCGCGGGTCACGCTCCTGGTCGAGGACGAGCCGCTCGGCCGCGGTGGCGCCCTGCGCTTCGCCTCCACCGGCCTGCACGACCCGGACGCCCCCTACTTCGCGCTCAACGGCGACGTGCTTACCTGGTTCCCCCTGGACGAGATGACCGCCCACCACCGGGAGCGGGGCGGCCTGGCCACCCTGGCCCTGGCCCAGTTCCGCACGACCTGGGGCATCGTGGACGTGGACGACCAGGACCGGATCGAGGGATTCACCCAGAGTCCGTTGCTGCCGGTGTGGATCAACGCCGGGGTGTACCTGTTCGAGCCGGGCATCACCCCGCTGCTGCCGACCAAGGGCGACCACGAGTCCTCCACCTTCCCCGACCTGGCCAAGGAGGGGCGCCTGGCCGCCTACCGCATCGACGGTTTCTGGCGCGGAGTGGACACCGCCAAGGACGTCAAGGAGGCGGGGGAGCAGATCACCGCCATGCGCGGGGGCGCCTGACCCCGGTCCCGGCCGGGGGAGAGCGGACGTCGGCTGACGGGGCGCCGGGGAGGATGGGTATCGTCACCAAGGTGACGAACGACGGTTTCCTCCTCTCCAGCGCCCCCAACTTCCGCGACCTCGGCGGGCACCGCACGGCCTCGGGCCGCACGGTCCGCCGTGGACTCGTGTACCGCTCCGACGCCCTGCACGCGATCGCCGCGGACGAGCTGCCGGTCTACAACGGCCTGGGCATCCGCCAGCTCGTCGACCTGCGCACCCCGCACGAGCGCGAGACCCTGCCCGACATCGTCCCCGAGGGCGCCGAGTACGCGGTCGTGGCCGTGCAGGACCCCGAGGCGGCCGGGGCCAACTTCTCCCTGGCCCTCGCCGACCCCGAGAAGGCCCGCCTCATGTTCGCCGACGGCGCCGCCGAGCGCTTCATGCACGGCGTCTACCGCGAGCTCGTGACCGACGCCGAGGCGCTCACCGGGTACCGTGAGCTGGTCGAGCGGGCGGCCCGGGGACCGGCCTCCCTGGTCTTCCACTGCAGCGCGGGCAAGGACCGCACCGGCTGGGGCGCCGCACTGTTGCTCGGCCTGCTGGGCGTGGATCGCGAGGCCGTGGTCGCCGACTACCTGGCCAGCAACGAGCGCCAGGCCAACACCGACGAGTGGATGCGCAGGCTCGCCCAGCACAGCGCCCTGACCTGGGAGGAGGTCATCCCCATGACGCGGGTGCGCGCCGAGTACCTGGAGACCGCCTTCGCCCACGTGGATGAGGTCCACGGCTCCTTCGACGCCTACGTCACCGAGGGCCTCAAGCTCTCCGACGCCACCGTCGAGCAGCTGCGCGAGCGCATGCTGGAGTAGGGCGGCACCGGCGGAGCGCGGTCCTGAGACGGGCGCCGCCTACAGCGCGTCCAGGCGGCGGCGCAGGTCGCTCTCGCCCGAGGCGGAGTCCAGCACCTCGCCCAGCGCGGCCAGCACGCTGGGCCGGTCCACGCCCCGGTCCAGCATCCGGCGCGCCGCCGCCCACAGGTTCGCGGGCCTGCCGTGCCACAGCCGCCGGGCCAGGCGCTCGTGCCGGTCCAGCTCCCGCTCCCGCTCGGGGTCGTCGCCGGTCACCGGCCGGTACCACCGGTCCTGCCCGCTGGAGTGGCGGCCGCTGTGCGGCGTGGCCGCCTCGTACTCGCCGTAGTGGTCCAACCGCAGCAGCGCCCTTCGGCCCCGGGCCGTGTCCGGGTCGAACTCCTCCGGCGCCCACGTCACCAGCTCGCTCGCCAGCAGCGGGAACGCGAACATCCGCCGTGCCAGCGACGCGAAGTCTCCGTCCGGCATCAGCCGCCGCACCGCCTCCTGGCGCAGCCCCAGCGGGCGCGCCGGATCGCGGTAGGTGCGGGTGAACTCCGAGGTGGACTCCCACACCGCGTCCAGCGCCGCGCCCACCGCCACCTCCGGCAGTCCGCCGCGTCCGCCCGCCCAGCGCACCCACGCCGCCAGCACGTGCGGCATGGCCTCCTGTTCCTCGGGCAGCAGCACGACCCGGCCGGGCAGCCAGTGCAGCAGGAAGGACTCCACCTTGCGCGGGCTGACGCGCATCGGCCGACCGCCGTCCACGTCGCAGCCGTGCGCGATGATGTGGTCGGCGCAGCGGCTCGCCGCGTAGGAGTCGGAGAGCTCGGCGGCCTCGTCCGAGGCCAGGAAGCGCGCGGCCAGCACCGCTCGCCGGTCGCGCCGCCACACCGGGGCGGGGAAGGGGTCCACCCCCTCGGGAGGCGCGGGCAGGGACCGCACCCGCGCGTTGGCCAGCGCGAAGTGCGCGGCCAGCGACCCCCCGGTCAGGTCGGAGACCTTCAGCCCCACCGGCTCCACGAGCGCTCCCGAGGCCCGGTCGGCCGACGCGCCAGCCACCACCTGCTCCGTGCGTTCCAGGGCCCGCGACAGCAGGGCGCGAGCCTCGGTCAGCTCCACCTGCGTGAACCGGGCGAACTCGTCCGTCTCGGCCCTGGTCCGGCAGCCCTCCAGCAGCTGCTCGACCTTGGTGGTCACCCAGGCGTCCCGCAGCACGCCGCCGCCGTTGTGGTCCAGGACCAGGATCAGCGCGTGCTCGGGTGGCAGCGACCCCGGGTGGCCGGGGTGGTCGCCGTCGCGGCTGAACACGCACACGAAGTCCTCGGTGTCGCCGAACTGGTCGGTGCTGACGTAGACGGCCACCGGCGTGACCACGCCGAGCTGGGAGGCCCACACCGGCACCTGGAGGCCGCGCTCGCGGAGCGCGATCATCCCCTGTTCGGCCAGGCTCCGCTGCTCGGACGAGGTGCCCAGGGCGGTGACCGCCGCGAGCACGCCCAGTCCCGCGGGCTTGCCGGAGGCGGTGGCGTGCGCGACCAGGCCCTCGCCGAGCAGCCTCTCCACGTCCACGCCGGGGACCCGCTCCCCCCACCAGGTGCCGAGCAGCTCGCTGAAGGCCAGCTCGGCGTCGAGGGGGTGGCGCATGGCCAGCAGCGCTCTGGCGGCGCGCAGCATCTCGTCGAAGACGGCGCGGGGAACCGGTTCGGAACCTGGGGACGGAGACATCGGGGAGGGCACCACCCGAGCGTATGCCAGCCCCGGGTGTGCGCTCTTCCGTTCCCGCGAACCGGCGGCAGCGCCCCGGCGGGGCCGGGCACGACCGGGGCGCGGCTCCTCTCGGGGGGAGGTAGCGCCCCCCGTGGTGACCGCCGGGTTCAGCGCGGTCTCGGTAGGCCCCGGTGGCCGCCGAACAGGCCCGCGGCCGACCTGCGCGCCGACTTCCTGGCCGGTGGGGAGGGCGGCACGGAGTTCACCATCGCCTCCAGGTGCTCGCGGGCGACCCGCTCGACCAGGTGCGGCGTGACCGTGATGCCCAGGTGTTCGACGCAGTTCCAGGTGTCGCTGACGCAGCGTTCGACACATCGGTGGGACAGGGCACTGAACTCGTCGTGGAGCCGTGCCGAGATCCGACTGAGATCCTGGACCGGGAAGGTCTGGAGCATTCTCGCTCACACCCCTAGCTGAAGATGGCCTGGACGGTGACCTCCACCCATTTCACTTGTTCTGGACGGAGTGTCAACCCCTCTCCCGGCACGCTGTTGATAAAACCTCCGGGAAGCACCGTTTACCCGAACACCACCATCACCGCAGCTCAACAAGGCGAAAAGGGTGTTTCGGGCACATAACGTCCCTGGCCCCGAGTGGTGAACGCAAACCTCCCGCGAACACCCATCGCCGGGAATTGACGGAAAACACGCAGCCGAAACCCCTCGTCCGCTGTGACGCGACCGGCGGGTGGCTTATTGTTTACCTTCCACGTCCGCGGACGGCGTCCCTCCACGACGGCCGTTGCGTGTGGACGGCTGTGTCTTATGCTTGAGCCGTGACAGCGGCCGAGAGGAGTCATCGAGCGTGATTCCCGGGAGCCGCGGAGCCCCCCGATCACCTTCGGCGCCGCGCGACTTCCGGCTTTCACGCCATGGGCGGCCGGTCGACAGGGGCCGCGCGGCCCAGGCAGCACCCCCAACGAAACACGGCTGGGGAATCGACGGTTCCGGAGGTGTCGAGCAGTTGAGCGCCGAGACGTCCATTCCGCCGCCCCGGGTCAGCAGGGCGGAACTCCCCGACGCGGTCAGATCCCTCCTCACCGACTCCCCGATCGGGTTCGCGCTGCTCGACCCCGACGACCTCCTCGGCACGATCAACCAGCGCCTGGCCGCCGACGTCCTGGGGCTCGCCCCCGCCGAGTGCCTGGGCCGCGACCCCGGCGACCTGCTGGAGGAGAACGGTGACCACGACGCGGCCGCCGACCACCGGGCCCGCCTGGCCCAGGTGCGCGAGAGGGGGCAGGCCGTCCGCGGACGCCACCGCGCTCCCGCGGGGCAGCTGTGGGACCTGACCTGGTTCCCCGTCACCGAACCGGGTACGGACGAGGAGTACGTCGCCCTCATCGCGGTCCCCGGCGGTGACGGGGCCGAACCCGTCGACGACGGCGCCGCCGTGCGCCGCGACGAGCAGCGGCTGCGCGCCCTGCTCCAGGCGGGCAACCAGATCGTCTGGGCCGCCGGACCCGGAGGCGAGATCCGCGAGGACTGCCCCCAGTGGCGGGCCGTCACCGGCCAGGAGCTGGAGCACTACCTGGGCCGGGGCTGGCTCGACGCCCTCCACCCCGAGGACCGTCCCCGAGTCGAGCGCGCCTGGGAGGACTCCGTCCTCGACGTCACCCCCTTCGACGCCATGTTCCGCGTGCGCACCCGCTCGGGCGGCTACGGCCACTACCGGGCCAGGGCCCACCCGGTCATGGAGGGGACGCGGACCGCCGAGTGGGTCGGCACCCTCGCCGACATCACCAACGAGCGCGAGGCCGACGAACTCCGCCAGCGCCTCAACCAGCAGCTCAGCGAGGCGGCCATGCGCACCGCCCGCCTCCAGAAGGCCACCTCCGACCTGGCCGAGGCGCTCACCGCCGACGAGGTCGTCAACGCCATGTCCGAGATCGGCCGCTCCGGGGTGGGGGCCGACCACACCTGCGTCGTGCTGCTGGACCGCGACCGCCTGCGGCTGCGCACCATCGCCGCCGCGCACGCCCACCAGCTGCCCCGCTCCTCCTTCCCCGCGGACCATCCCGACATCGCCGCCCTGGCGGTCGCCGACCGGCTGCCCCGCCTGGCCGCCAACCCGGCCGAGCTGGGCGCGTTGTTCGACGGAGCGCCCGAGGTCGACGAACTCGTCGGGTCCACGCCCGAGCGGGCCTGGATCGCGCTGCCGATGATGGCCGCGGGGCGCCCCATCGGCGCGCTGCGTTTCGCCTTCTCCACCCCGCGCGAGGTCTCCGACGACGAGCGCGTGTTCCTGGAGGCCCTGGCCGGGCAGTGCGCGCTGGCCATCGGCCGCGCGACCCTCTACGAGCAGGAGCACAGCACCGCCGAGGAGCTCCAGCGCAGCCTGCTGCCCGAGGAACTGCCCGAGGTGCGCGGCGTGCGCCTGGCCGCCTACTACCGGTCCGGGTCGCAGAACGTGCAGGTCGGCGGCGACTGGTACGACGCCTTCCCGCTGCCCGACGGACGCGTCGCGGGGGTGCTCGGCGACGTCATGGGCAAGGGCATCCCGGCCGCGGCCGGGATGAGCCGCATCCGCAACGCGCTGCGTGCCCTGGCCTTCTCCATGCCCGAACCCGCCGACGTCCTGGCCGGCCTGGACCGCATGTTCTCGGCCACGGAGGGTATGGACCAGGTCACCACGCTGGTCTACTTCGTGCTCGACCCGGTCACCGGACAGCTCGACCTCAGCAACGCGGGACACCTCCCGCCGCTGGTCGTGGCGGGCGGCGCGCGGCCGTCACTGCTCGACACCGAACCCGACACGCCGCTCGGGGTCAGCTCCCCGCGGGGCCACCACAAATTCTTCGTCCAACCCGGTAACACTGTCGCCCTGTACTCCGATGGACTGGTTGAGAACCGCAAACGGTCCGTCGACTCCGGACTCGACGAGCTCGTCCACGTGGCGTCCTCGGCCCCTCCGGAGGTGGTGGGCGATCCACAGCAGATGCTGGAGTACCTTGTTGAGAGCATGCTCGATGGGTATGAGCAGGACGATGACGTCACTCTGCTCGCCGTCCAGCTTCCGGTGATCGACTCCGTGCCGGGGCGATAGTGCCGGTTCGAGGCGAACTGGTGGACACCGGTCTGTGGCGGACCGGTGCGCACCGGTCCGCGCCGTGCCGGTGGACCGGCGGTAGACCGATGACAGACCGTACGAACAAGTCCATTGCCTTGCCTACAGTGAAGAAGCCGTTCCGCCCCGCGATGCGGGGGTGATCC
This sequence comes from Nocardiopsis synnemataformans, assembly GCF_965343085.1. Lineage (NCBI taxonomy): Bacteria > Bacillati > Actinomycetota > Actinomycetes > Streptosporangiales > Nocardiopsidaceae > Nocardiopsis > Nocardiopsis synnemataformans. The sequence goes on from NZ_CBDRFA010000003.1 coordinate 90,949, forward strand.
TCTGCGGGGGTGACCTCCAGGAGCGCATACGCTGGACGGGGACGACCCTGGAGAGCGCATACGCTTGAAAGACCAACGGCTTCCCCGCCCCAGTGGGGACGATCCCAGGCCGCAGGTGGGAGAGGGCGCAGTGCCCGGTCCCGGCCAGGCGGACCACCGGGTCCGACAATCTCGCCACACGTCCGTTCGAGAGGTGTTTGTGTCATCTGCCAGTTCGACTCGCTCGAAGCAGTCCGAGTCACTGCAAGAGCCCGTCATTCAGCAGCTGATCGAGCGTGGGCGGTCCCAGGGCTTCCTTGAGCCCGAGGACGTGCGCCGTGCCTTCGAAGAGGCCGAAATCCCGATGTCGCAGGCGCAGTCCGTGCTCCGCAGCCTCGCGAAGGAGGGCGTGACCGTACTCGTTCCCGAGTCGGCCTCCTCCCGGCGCAAGGCACCGCGGCGCAAGGCGGCGGCCACGCGGTCCACCTCGACCAGGTCCACCAAGACCACCGCGGCGAGCAGGGCCGCCAAGCCCGTGCGCGCGGCGGCGGCCCAGGAGCAGACCGAGACGGTCACCGCCGTGGTCGGCTCCGTCGAGGACACCGAGGGCGACGCCAGCAAGGCGGAGAAGAAGCCCGCGGCCAAGAAGCCCGCCAAGAAGGCGGCGCCCAAGAAGACCGCGGCCAAGGCCGCCAAGACCACCGCGGCCAAGGGTCCGGCCGCCAAGGCCACCGGCCTCAAGGCCGCCGCCACCAAGAAGACGGCGGCCAAGGAGATCGGACTCGCGGCGGACGGCGAGTTCGACGAGGACGAGGACGGCCTGGACGATCTCGAGCACACCGGCGCCGAGCTGGAGCTGGTCGAGGACACCCCGGACTCGGCGGACAAGGACCTCAAGCCCGCCAAGCCCGAGGCCGTGGGCGCCCCGGCCAAGCCCGCCAACGAGGACGAGTCCTTCGTCCTCTACGACGACGATGACGACGCCCCCGCTGCGCAGGTCGTGGCCGCGGGTGCGACGGCGGACCCGGTCAAGGACTACCTCAAGCAGATCGGCAAGGTCCCGCTGCTCAACGCCGAGCAGGAGGTCGAGCTCGCCAAGCGGATCGAGGCCGGCCTCTTCGCCGAGGAGAAGCTGGCCGAGGAGGCCGAACTCCTCACCGTCGAGCTGCACGACGAGCTGGAGTGGATCGCCGAGGACGGCGGCCGCGCCAAGAAGCACCTGCTGGAGGCCAACCTCCGGCTCGTGGTCTCGCTCGCCAAGCGCTACACCGGCCGCGGCATGCTCTTCCTGGACCTGATCCAGGAGGGCAACCTCGGTCTGATCCGCGCGGTGGAGAAGTTCGACTACACCAAGGGCTTCAAGTTCTCGACCTACGCCACGTGGTGGATCCGCCAGGCGATCACCCGGGCCATGGCCGACCAGGCGCGCACCATCCGCATCCCGGTGCACATGGTCGAGGTCATCAACAAGCTGGCCCGCGTCCAGCGCCAGATGCTCCAGGACCTGGGCCGCGAGCCCACCCCGGAGGAGCTGGCCAGGGAACTCGACATGACCCCTGAGAAGGTCGTCGAGGTGCAGAAGTACGGCCGCGAGCCGATCTCCCTGCACACCCCGCTGGGCGAGGACGGTGACAGCGAGTTCGGTGACCTCATCGAGGACTCCGAGGCGATCCAGCCGGGCGAGGCGGTCAGCTTCACCCTGCTCCAGGAGCAGCTGCACTCGGTGCTGGACACGCTGTCCGAGCGCGAGGCGGGCGTGGTGTCCATGCGCTTCGGTCTCACCGACGGCCAGCCGAAGACTTTAGACGAGATCGGCAAGGTCTACGGGGTCACCCGTGAGCGCATCCGGCAGATCGAGAGCAAGACGATGTCGAAGCTCCGCCACCCGTCGCGTTCGCAGGTGCTCCGCGACTACCTGGACTAGGTCCGCCCAGGTGGTCGGCCGGTCGGCGGCTGTGACCGCTGACCCGCGGCCGAGGAGGACCGGGCTGGTCCCGGGTCCGCGCCCCTACCCGAAGGCGGGGCGCTGGCCCGGGACCGGTGCCCCCAGGTCCGCGCGGCTGTGGCGACGTCCGCGTGTGCCGGAGCAGCCCCCGTTGGTGCTCCGGGGTGCCAGTCGCGCTCGGGAGCGTCCTTGTTCTCCCGGGCGCTGTGTCATCCATCCGACGGTGTCCATCGTGCCGCACGTACTGTAGGTGCGACATAAAGTCGCGATACTGAGTCGTTATGTGACGGGGAGTGGCCTCTGGCTGCTCCCCGTTTCCGTGCGCCCGAGGGACTGCTCCGGGCGCACGCTGACGGACGCGGACCCGCCGCAGCGGCCCGCGCCCGTTTCCCCAGTGTGGTTCCTCAGCGCCGTCCTTCAGTCGCGGACGACGACGTTCAGGACGCGCTGGTCGGGCAGCTCCACGGTGTGCCCGAGGTCGCGCAGGGCCGACAGCAGCTCCTCGGGGGTGGCGGCGTCCACGCCCTCCAACAGCAGGGAGCGGGCGATGTCGCCACGGGTGGCCTTGGCCATGTGGCTGACCACCGTACGCCTGGTGACCCCGTCCACCGTGCGCTCGCGCAGCACCCTGACGGCCACGCCGGTGCCCGGAGCGTAGGCGGCGGCGTAGGTGGACGAGCGGCAGTCGACCAGGAGCTGTCCCCCGGTGAGCTCGTCCAGGGGCGCGGTCGCCGCGCGGCGCCAGTAGGTGCCCAGGCCGCCCAGGGGCGGCAGCTTCACGCCCATGGACAGGCGGTAGGGGGGCAACCGGTCGGCGGGTCCGACCACACCCCACAGGCCGGAGAAGATCAGGACCCGGGCGTCGGGGATCTCGGGGAGGCCGAGCCGGTCGTAGAGCACGCCCGTGTACAGGTCGGCCGCCCGCAGGGTCGGCGCGGTGGCCAGGTCCAGGTTGCGTTTGAGCGCGTCGGCCTGCCTGGCGCTGATCCCCAGGGTCTCCAGCGCGGTCTCCTCGGGCCCCGAGCACAGGTCCGCCAGCGCCGCCATGACCCGCTCGCGGGCCCTGGTCAACTCCGGAAGGGTCAGCGTCCCGAGGTCGAGACGGGGTCCCTCGCCGGAGGCGGCCTTGCCCTCGGACGGCGGCAGCAGGATGAGCATGGTGGAACTTCCCAGGTGGAGGCGGTGGTCGGGTACCCGCCCATGCTAGGGCGTGTCCGGGGCCCGCGTCCGGCGGCGGAGGACCTGCACGGCGAGGGTGACGAAGGCGACGCACAGCAGGACGTCCAAGGCGGTGCCCGCGACGCTGAAGCCCTTGAGGATGCCGTTGGCGTGCAGTGCCATCGACAGGACGCACAGGAAGCGGACCGGGCCCACGCAACGGGTCGCGAGCAGCCCCCCGCGGCCAGGAGCACCCAGCCCAGGTTGGGGGCCCACACCAGCGCGTACACCACGTGGGACCGTGGGTAGAGGTACTCGACGAACGCGGTGGCCAGTTCCGGGGAGTGGGCGCCGGCGAGCTGGAGGGCGACGAAGTTGGCGCCCTCGAAGAAGGCCGCGGCCATCAGGCCGAGCAGGCACACGATCCCCGCGGCGGTGCCCAGCACGGGCCGGGTCCTGGCGATCGCGGTGGCCAGTCCGGCGAAGGCGGGCACCAGGAACAGCAGCCCGGCGAACCAGAGCCCGTACCCCAGGTCATCTGGCCGGGAGCGCTGGAGTACGCCGCGATCTGGTCCGGGAAGAAGAAGTGGTGCGGCGCCTTGGCCAGCTCGCCCGCCAGGAGCAGCGGCGGAGCCGCCGCCAGGGAGACGGCGGTCGGCCAGCGGCCGGGGAAGGGGCCGGGCACGGGGGTCTCGGCCCGTCCCGGCAGGTCGCGGAGCAGGGCCGTCCTCAGGGATTCGGACACACGAGGGCCCTTTCGGCGAGTGGGGCGCATGCCGCCATCCTAGGTATCGGGAGGGCGCCGTGTCAGGAACGCTGGCACGACGGTCCGCCGAGTGCCCGTACCGGGGGCGCGCCTCCGGGCGCCGTGAGCCCGCCGGGTAGCATCAGCGGCTTCGGGAGAGGGGAGCGGACGTGCACGAGTGGGCGCGGCGGGTGACGCGGGACTGGCCGCCGTTCGAGGTGGAGGAGCGCGGCGGCTGGCGGTTCGGCTTCGCCGAGGGGATCACCAAGCGCGCCAACTGCGCGCTCGTGCTGGACCCGGACGCGCGGGTCGCGGAGGTCACCGCCTACTACACCGGGCGCGGGCTGAGGCCCTGCGTGCAGGTGTGGCCGGGCGAGGAGGAGGTCGACCGGAGGCTGGCGGAGCACGGCTACGCGGTGGTGGAGTCCTCACTGGTCCTGGCCCGCGACCTCGGCGAGCGCCCCGAGGCCCCGGGCACGTCCTCGGTGTCGGCCTCACCCGGGCCCGGATGGCCTGCTCCCGAGGCCGCGCGCATCCTCGGCCGGGTCGACGCCGCCTACGGGGTGGCCGAGCGGGGCCTGGGACGGGGCGCCGCGGTGCTGGACGGGGAGTCGGTGGCGGTCTGCGCCATGTTCACCGACCCCGCGGCGCGCGGACGCGGCGTGGCCGCCGGGCTGTTGGCCGACCTGCTGCGCTGGGGGTACGACCGCGGCGCGCGGCGGGCCTACCTGTGCGTGGTCGCCGACAACGTCCCGGCGCTGCGGCTGTACGGGCGTGCGGGGTTCACCGAGGTGTCCCGGTACCACAGCCGTGTGTGGGAGGGCTCGCGCGAAGGCGGCGGCTCCTGAGGGGAGCCGCCGCCGGTGTTCAGGCCTGTTCTGTTGTGCTCTGTGGCTAACGCTCGTCCGTCTTGCTCTCGGTGAGCTTGTCGGTCTCGTCCTGGATGTCCGAGGCGATCTTGCGGAGAGAGTCGTCGTGCTTGCGCATGTGGTGGGCGCAGAACAGCAGCTCGCCGCCGGAGTTCAGCAGCACCCGGACGTAAGCCTGCGCACCACAGCGGTCGCAACGGTCAGCAGCCGTCAGCGGCTGGGTGGGGGCAAGGGTTCCAGTCACTTCGCCATCCTCAATACTCGGCGTTAGTCACCTCTGACAACATTTAACCCGACCAGGACGTTCCCAACCTGGCCCCGTGTACGCCGACAGCGGAATCTGCCTGGTTGATGCCTGGATGTCGTCTCATGTCCTTGTTGTACCCGCCTCTTGGTCTGGCATCCCAGGAAAAGGGGAGCATCCGGGTCGCATCCACCGGAGGTGGTAGTCTCGCGCGGGGCAGGCCCCCGTCCTCCCGCCGTGTCCCGGCGGTAGCAAGCGACCGGCACGCCGCCCCCCCATTCGTCAGTGCGGCGCGGTACAAAGGGCACGCACCGCACAGCGCCCTGATGGCCCTGAAGACGCAGGAGATGTCCGAGTGACCGCCTTGACCGCAGCCGTCCACGACCCCGAGGATTACTCCGCCCGACACCTGTCGGTCCTCGAAGGTCTTGAGGCGGTGCGCAAACGGCCGGGCATGTACATCGGGTCCACCGACAGCCGCGGCCTCACCCACTGCATGTGGGAGATCATCGACAACTCCGTGGACGAGGCCCTGGGCGGCTTCTGCCTCCGGATCGACGTCACACTGCACTCCGACGGGTCCGTGTCGGTGAGCGACGACGGACGCGGCATCCCCGTGGACGCCGAGCCCAAGTCCGGCCTGTCCGGTGTGGAACTGGTCATGACCAAGCTCCACGCGGGAGGCAAGTTCGGCTCCGGTTCCTACACCGCCTCCGGCGGCCTGCACGGCGTCGGCGCCTCGGTGGTCAACGCCCTGTCGGCCCGCGTGGACGTCGAGGTCGACCGCCAGGGCCACACCCACGCGATGAGCTTCCGCCGGGGTATCCCCGGCCGCTTCGCCGGGGCCGGCCCCGACGCCGAGTTCACGCCCGTCTCGGGCCTGGAGCAGGTCCGCAAGGTGGCCCAGAAGATCACCGGCACCCGCGTCCGGTTCTGGCCGGACATGCAGATCTTCCTCAAGGACGCCGACATCGCCCGCGAGGCGCTCCTGGACCGGGCCCGCCAGACCGCGTTCCTGGTGCCGGGGCTGACCATCTCCGTGCGCGACGAGCGCGTGGAGGGGGAGCCCGCCTACGAGGAGGAGTTCCGCTTCGACGGCGGCATCGGCGAGTTCTGCACCTTCCTGGCACCCGACGAGCCGGTCAGCGACGTGCTGCGCATCCAGGGCAGCGGTAACTTCACCGAGACCGTCCCGGTCCTGGACGACGCCGGGCACATGGTGCCCGCCGACGTCGAGCGCCGCCTGGACGTGGACGTCGCCCTGCGCTGGGGCACGGGCTACGACACCACCGTGCGCTCCTTCGTCAACGTCATCGCCACCCCCAAGGGCGGCACCCACATCAACGGCTTCGAGCGGGCCCTGGTGCGGGTGATCAACGAGCAGCTGCGCACCACCAAGCTGCTGAGGAACAGCGACGACCCCGTCACCAAGGACGACACCCAGGAGGGGCTCACCGCGGTCGTCACCGTCCGCCTGCCCGAGCCCCAGTTCGAGGGCCAGACCAAGGAGATCCTCGGCACCTCCGCGGCGACCAGGATCGTCTCCCAGGTGGTCGGCAAGGAGCTGCGCGAGTTCCTGACCTCCACCAAGAAGGTGGAGAAGGCCAGGGCGCGCAGCGTCCTGGAGAAGGTGGTCGGCGCCGCCAAGGCCCGCCTGGCCGCGCGCCAGCAGCGCGAGACCCAGCGGCGCAAGACCGCCCTGGAGAACTCGGCGCTGCCCGCCAAGCTGGTGGACTGCCGCAGCGAGGGCCTGGAGCACAGCGAGCTGTTCATCGTCGAGGGCGACTCGGCGCTGGGCACCGCCAAGCTGGCCCGGGACTCGGAGTTCCAGGCGCTGCTGCCGATCCGGGGCAAGATCCTCAACGTGCAGAAGTCCTCGGTCACCGACATGCTCAAGAACGCCGAGTGCGCGGCCATCCTCCAGGTGGTCGGCGCCGGTTCGGGTCGCACCTTCGACATCGACGCGGCCCGCTACGGCCGCATCATCCTCATGGCCGACGCCGACGTGGACGGCGCGCACATCCGCTGCCTGCTGCTCACGCTCATCTACCGCTACATGCGGCCGATGCTGGAGGCCGGGCGGGTGTACGCGGCCGTGCCGCCGCTGCACCGCATCGAGCTGACCAACACCCGGCGTAAGCGCGGCAGCAAGCCCGAGGACCGCTACATCTACACCTACTCCGACGCCGAGCTCTCCCGCACGCTGCTGGACCTGGAGAAGCGCAAGATCTCGTGGAAGGAGCCGGTGCAGCGCTACAAGGGTCTGGGCGAGATGGACGCCGACCAGCTGGCCGAGACCACCATGGACCCGCGCTACCGCACCCTGCGCCGGATCCGGGTGGAGCAGGGCGAGGAGGCCTCGGCCGTGTTCAACCTGCTGATGGGCAACGAGGTCGCCCCGCGCCGCCGCTTCATCCAGCAGGGCGCCCAGGAGCTGGACGTGGCCCGCATCGACGCCTGACCGGGCCCCTCAGGGGGTCTGGGGCGGTTCCCAGACCCCCTCGGTGAGGAACCGGTCGATGGTCGCGCGGTAGGGCTTCGGGTCCAGGCCCCGCTCCGACACCCAGGCGTCGTTGTAGTAGCTGTGCTGGTAGCGTTCGCCGCCGTCGCAGATCAGGGTGACCACACTGCCCCTGCGCCCCTCACGGAGCATCCTGGCCACCAGGTGCCACACACCCCACAGGTTGGTGCCCGTGGAGCCTCCGGCGGACAGCCCGGTGCGGTCGTGCAGGTGGCGCATCGCGGCGATGCTCGCGGCGTCGGGCACCGGCATCATCAGGTCGATCACCGACGGCACGAAGCTCGGCTCCATACGGGGGCGGCCGATTCCCTCGATCCGGGAGGGCATGCCCGTGGCGTAGTCGGGCGCGCCGGTGACCCAGCCGGGGAAGAACGCCGAGTTCTCCGGATCCACCACCGCCAGCCGGGTGCCCAGACGGCGGTAGCGCAGGTAGCGGCCGATGGTGGCGGAGGTGCCGCCGGTGCCCGCGCCCACCACGACCCACTCCGGGCACGGGTGGCGCTCCATGGCCAGCTGCTCGAAGATCGACTCGGCGATGTTGTTGTTGCCCCGCCAGTCCGTGGCCCGCTCGGCGTAGGTGAACTGGTCCATGTAGTGCCCGCCGGTCTCGGCTGCCAGCCGCTCGGCCTCGGCGTACATCGCGGGCGGGGCGTCCACGAAGTGGCACCTGCCGCCGTAGCGCTCGATCAGGGCGATCTTCTCCGGGCTGGTCCTGCGCGGGATGACCGTGATGAAGTCCAGGCCGACCAGTTGGGCGAAGTAGGCCTCCGACACCGCGGTGGAGCCCGAGCTGGCCTCCACGATGGTGGTGCCCTCCCGGATCCACCCGTTGGCCAGCCCGTACAGGAACAGCGAGCGCGCCAGCCGGTGCTTGAGGCTGCCCGTGGGGTGCACGGACTCGTCCTTGAGGTACAGGTCGATGCCCCACTCCGGTGGGAGCGGGAACACGTGCAGGTGGGTGTCGGCCGAGCGGTTGGCGTCGGCGACGACCCTGCGTACCGCCTCGTCCGCCCAGGAGCGGGCGCTGTCGTCGCACCGGTCCACCCACGGGGTGTCGTCGCCGGGCCGCGGACCTGTCGGTGAGGATGCCATGCCCAGCAGCGTAGCCCGCACACGGGAGAGGCCGGGCCCCACGGGGCCCGGCCTCGCTCCTGCCTCGGACGGGGGTCTCCGGCTGGCCCGGCCGCGGGGAAGCGGTTCGGGGACGAGGGGTTTCCCGGCCCTGTGCGCACGCGGGTGCGGCGGCCCGGGGAGGCCGCTCAGTCCAGTGAGCCGCCGGACATCACCGCGTGCATGCGCCGGTAGGTGGCCGCCTCCTCGTGGCGGCTCTGGCGCTCCAGCGTGCGCGCGAGGGCGATGTGCGCCCAGTTGTCCACCGGGTCGAGCTCGATGATCCTGCGGAAGGTCCGCTCAGCCTTGTTGAGCTGCGCGGAGTGGAAGTAGGCGCGGCCCAGTAGCTCCAGCAGGGAGCGGCTGTCGGGCTCGTCCTCGACGATCGGTTCGAGGGTGCGGGCGGCGTAGATGGGGTCGCCCAGTTCCATGAACATGCGGGCGCGGTTGAAGGTGTCGTAGGTGTTCTCTTCCACGGTGCTCCTTCCGACGGCGCGGGGCCGTCCCGGATCACAACGGCCGGTGTGCCGGTCGCATTCCCTGGTGGGGCGTGTGGGGCGTGTGGGGCGGAGGCGCCGGGAGGAGCCCGCCGGGCCCTCCTGGCGCCTCCGCCCCCACTGAAGAGATCCCCGCGCACGTGCGGCGCACACGTGGTCGGCCGCGGTCACCGCCTCCGCTCGGGAGGGGTCACAGGTCCGTCAGGGTGATCCGGCCGGTGTCCACGTCGTACAGCGCGCCCGCGACCGGCAGGTCCTCGGGCAGCAGCGGGTGGTGGCGGATGCGCTCCAGCCCGCGCCGCAGCGCCCCCATCTGGTCGCTGTCGGTGTGGAAGTCCAGGCTGCGGGTGTCCACGCCGTGCTCCTCCTCGATGAGGTCGTGCACGACGCTGTCGCTGGCCACCGACGCCATCTTGCAGCGGGTGTGCGGCATGACCAGCACGCGGTCCACCTCCAGCAGGTAGGCCGCCAGCACCAGCGTGTCCAGGATGCCGTCGTCCACGCGGGCGCCCGCGTTGCGCAGGACCTTGGCGTCACCCGGCTTCAGGCCGAGGATTCCCAGCGGATCGATCCTGGAGTCCATACAGGTCACCAGGCCCAGGCCGCGCGCGGCGACGGGCTTGAGCCCGCCGAGAGAGAAGGACTCGGCGTAGTCCTCGTTGGCCTCGACGAGGTCCTCGAAGACGCTGGAGGGGGTGGTACCGCTGTTGTCGCTCACGTGGAGGCGCTCCCTTGTCCCGTGGTCGCGGACGCGCCGCGCGCACCGGGCGGATCCGGTGCGCGCGGCGCTCTCCGAGACGAGTCAGGCTTACGCTCCGGGAACGGTGATCCCGGAGTCGGTCTGTCCGCTACCTACAGTAACGATCGCGCGGGGCAGCGCGTCACCGGACCCGTCCCGACGGTCGATCGGGTCGGGCAGGCGGACCGGCTTGCCGTCCGCGCGCGCGGCGCGGGCGGGGGAGCGGCCGATCCATCCGAACAGCAGGGTGTCCTCGCCCTTGAGGTAGCGGTGGCAGCGCACGCCGCCGGTGGCGCGGCCCTTGGTCGGGTAGGCCTCGAAGGGCGTGACCTTGGCCGAACCGGCCTGGGTGCCGTCCAGGGCGCCCGAGGAGCCCGAGACGGTGACCACCACCGAGTCCTGCGGGCTGGGCACGGCGCCGAACCACAGCACCCGCGCCTCCTCCGACAGACGCACACCCGCCACGCCGCCCGCGGGCCGACCCTGGGGCCGCACGGTGTTCGCGGAGAAGCGCAGCAGCTGGGCCTCGGAGGTGATGAAGGCCAGGTCCTCCTCGCCCGTGGACAGCTGGGTGACGCCCACGATGCGGTCGTCGTCCTTGAGCGTCATGACCTCGAAGTCGTCCTTGTTGGGCGGGTAGTCGGGGGAGACCCGCTTGACCACGCCGCTACGCGTGCCCAGGGCGAAGCCGGGGCCCGAGGTGTCCATGGACACCACCGACACCACCCGTTCGTCCCCGTCGAGCTGGACGAACTCGGACACGTCCAGTCCCGAGGCCAGCGGCGGGCTGTCCCCGCCCTCGTCGGGCAGCTCCGGCAGCTCCACCACCGGCACGCGGATCATCCGCCCCAGGTCGGTGACCAGGCCGACGTCGGAGCGCGAGGTGGTGGGAACGGACACGTGGACCGCGTCGTGCCGGGTGCGCAGACCCTCGTACACGCGCGGCACGGTGGCCCCCTTGCTGCGGCCGATCGCGCCGTCCACGCCCATCAGCACGTGGCAGGGCTTGTCGGCCATCTCCAGCGGGACCACCGCGCTGCGGGCCACGCCGTCGCTCTCGCGCAGCTGCGTGCGGCGCGGGGTGGCGAACTCCTTGGCGACGTCGCCCAGCTCCTTGGAGACCAGGCGGCGCAGCTTCTTGTCCGACTCCAGGACCGCGGTGAGGGCGTCGACCTCCCTGTTGAGCTTGTCCCGCTCGGTCTCCAGCTCCATCCGGTCGAAGCGGGTCAGGCGCCGCAGCGGGGTCTCCAGGATGTAGCGGGCCTGGATCTCCGACAGGTCGTAGGCGCCCATGAGCGACTCGCGGGCGGCGGCGGTGTCCTCGGCCTCGCGGATCAGGGAGATGACCCGGTCGATGTCCAGCAGGGCCACGAGCAGGCCGTCCACCAGGTGCAGGCGCTCCTGGCGCTTGGCGCGGCGGAACTCGCTGCGGCGGCGCACCACGTCGATGCGGTGGTTGACGTAGACGTCGAGGAGCTCGCGCAGGCCCAGCGTCTGGGGCTGGCCGTCCACGAGGGCCACGTTGTTGATGCCGAAGGACTCCTCCATCGGCGTGAGCCGGTACAGCTCCTCCAGGACCGCCTCGGGGTTGAAGCCGTTCTTGAGCTCGATGACCAGGCGCAGGCCCTGGGTGCGGTCGGTCAGGTCCTTCAGGTCCGAGATGCCCTGGAGCTTCTTGGACTGCACCAGCTCCTTGATCCGGCTGATGACCTTCTCCGGGCCCACGCTGTAGGGCAGCTCGGTGACCACCAGGCCCGTGCGGCGCGCGGACACCTTCTCGACGGCGACGGTGGCGCGGGTCTTGAACGTGCCCCGGCCGTTGCGGTAGGCGTCGCGGATGCCGTCCAGGCCGACGATGGTGCCGCCGGTGGGCAGGTCCGGGCCCGGTACGAACTCGGTGAGCTCCTCCAGGGTGGCCTCGGGATTGGCGATCAGGTGGCGGGCGGCCGCGACGACCTCGCCCAGGTTGTGCGGGGCCATGTTGGTGGCCATGCCCACCGCGATGCCGGAGGCGCCGTTGACCAGCAGGTTCGGGAAGGCGGCGGGCAGGACCTCGGGCTCGGTCTCCTGGCCGTCGTAGTTGGGCCGGAAGTCGACGACGTTCTCGTCGATGGAGGCGACCAGCTGCTCGGCGGCGCGGTCCAGGCGCGCCTCGGTGTAGCGCATGGCGGCGGGTGCGTCGTCGCCGCCCAGGGAGCCGAAGTTGCCGTGGCCGTCCACCAGGGGCACGCGCATGGCGAAGGACTGGCTCAGGCGCACGAGCGCGTCGTAGATGGCGCTGTCGCCGTGGGGGTGGAGGCGGCCCATCACGTCCCCGACGACGCGGGCGCACTTGACGTGGCCGCGGTCGTGCCGCAGCCCCATCTCGTTCATCTGGTAGAGGATGCGCCGTTGCACCGGTTTCATACCGTCGCGCGCGTCCGGTAGCGCGCGTTGGTAGATGACCGAGTAGGCGTACTCCAGGAAGCTGCCGCGCATCTCCTCGGAGACGTCGATGTCGATGATCTTCTCGGCGAGATCCTCGGGGGGACGGGAAGTAGTACGGGCCATGTCCGTAATTCTGGCCTGTGCCAGAGACTGAAACGTACAAGGACGCGTCGCCGGACGAGTGTGAGTCTCGTGACGCGGCGTCGCGCGTACCCGTGCGACGTGCGGGTTGTATGGCGATGGGCGGGTCCGCGATGTTTCTGTGCTTCGGTGCCGGACGGTCGCACAACGCACCGATCATGCCCAGAACTCCCGAAACGGAGCCGCGGGCGCGGCCCGTTTCGGTTCGCGCGTCCCGGGCCGGGACGGCCGGTGCCCCCGGCGCCCGAGAGGGGCGCCGGGGCACCGGGGCCGTCAGTCGGTGAAGGGGATCGTGACCGAGGCGCCGCCGTCGGGGCCGACCAGGACCCGCGAGGAGGCGTTGCCCAGGGCGCTCCACAGCTCGACGCGGACGGAGCCGCCCTCCAGGTCGCCGAGGGAGCCGTCGGCGCTCGCCGCGCCCTGGCCCTGCGTGTACTCCTCCCAGCCGTCCAGGTCGTTGGTGGCGAAGTAGCGGTAGGTCTCCGTGCGGTCGTCGGTGCCGTCGCCGTCCAGGTCGTAGACCACGCGGACCTGGACCGCGTTGCCGACCGCGTTCCCCGAGTCCACGGGCAGTGAGAACGCGGTGGCGCCGCCGGTGTGGGTGCCGGTCAGGTCGTCGGCGCGCAGCACCACGCGGTCGCCCGGCGGCAGGCCGTCCTGGTTGCGTCCCCCGGCGGAGGCCACGGTGATCTCGTCGGCGGAGCCGTGCGGGGCGTCCGAGAGCGCGGAGGGCGTCAGGTGCAGGCCGCCGTCGCCGACGTTGCCCTCACCCGGGTCGCCGGGGTCGCCGGGGTCGCCCGGGCCTCCGGGGTCACCGCCGCCGCCCTCGCCCGTGGTGGAAGCCAGCGAGCGCGGCTCCACCTCCAGCTCGACGCCGTCGGAGAAGGTGACGGTCAGCGGGGAACCGGAGGGGTTGAAGGCGACGTGGGTGCGCTCCCCGCCGTCGGTGAAGACGGCGTAGTGCGCGGTGTCGGCGGTGACGGAGGTGTCCACGGTGCCGACCTCGGCGAGGGTCGAGACCCACTGGTAGGTGTGCGGCTTGGACTCGCCCGCCTCCGGCTCGTAGGTGCTCCACTGCTCCTCGAACATGCGCAGGGCGTCGTCGCCGTCGGAGAGGGCGCGGTGCTCCCAGTGGATGTCGCGCCAGATCTGCGGCTCGCGGCCCAGCCGGTCCACCAGCGACTCGTACATCGCCCCGGCGTGCTCGGGGTCGTGCCCCAGGTACAGCGAGCTCGCCGTGATGGGCAGGTAGTTGATGCCGTAGTGCTCCTCGTCGCCGCCGTCCCACCAGATGCGGTAGTCGCCGCCGTCGCCCCACACCATGCCGACGACATCGTGCTCGAACCCCTCGGGGAAGGTGTCGCCGCCGTGGTTCTGCCAGTAGCGGGTGATGGCGGAGGCCTGCGTGGTGTGCAGGTACACGCCCAGGTCGCGCAGCTCCTCGTCGCCGGTCAGGGCGCCGAACAGCGCGGTGGCGGCGGCGAAGTGCATGCCCTCGGAGGAGGACTCCTGGTTGTTCCCGGCGGCGAACCCCGCGTGCCCGGAGGCCCATCCGTGCCCCGCGTAGGGCGAGAAGGAGCGCAGACGCGGGAACATGTCGCTGTTCGGGTCGGTCTCGGCCACGTCGCGGATCAGCAGGCGTACCATGCCGCCCCAGGCGTCCTCGGCGGCCCAGGCGCTGTCGTAGCGGGCGACGACGGCCGCCGCGGAGACGAAGTAGCCGTAGTGGAAGTCGTGGTCGTTGACCTCGGTGGCGGAGCCGAAGCTGTCCGGGTAGCCGAGCATGGTGCCCCAGTCGGCCTCGTAGGCGAACTGCCGGGTCCCTCCGGCCGTGAACCAGTCCTCCAGACGTCCCCTGACCAGGTCCAACAGCGCGTCGCGGCCCTCGGCGTAGCCGATGGAGTCGGCGATGGGCACCAGCTGGGCCAGCCTGCCCAGCGCCTTGCCGTCCCAGTAGGTGTCGCCGGGCTCGGGGAAGTGCTCCTGCTCGGTCAGGACCTCGTCGATGAGCTGGCGCATGCGGTCGTGGTCGGCGCTGTCCACGGTCGGCAGGCTGGGCAGGATGCCCTGGGTGGCCAGCTCGGTGGTGAAGCTCGCGCCCTCCGCCACGCGCATCTCGCCCCGGGGGGAGGAGTAGGACAGGTCGGTGACGGGGGTGGCGGCCTCCTGCCAGTGGTGCGGGTAGAGGGCCATGAGCGTGCCCTCCCCGCTCCCCTCTCGCGGCTCGGTCTCCACCCGGTAGGTGCTGGTCAGGGTGGCGGCGGCCTCGTCGTAGTCGTACTCCACGCGGGAGCCGGTGACGAAGGAGTGGGCGTAGGGGGCGAACGTGTCCAGGTCCTCGGGGGAGGGCAGGACCGCCACGGAGTAGTGGCCCTCGGCGCCGGTCGGGGCGGTGAAGGTGTCGCCCGAGCGCGTCCAGGGGGCGTCGGAGGGGGCGAACAGCGCGTAGTGGCGGCCGCCCACGCTGGCGCCGACCACGGAGCCGTCCTGGTGCCAGACCTCGGGGGTGCCGGAGAAGGTCACCTGGGCGTCGCCGCCCGCGGTGTCGGCGTAGGCGAAGGGCAGGCCCTGGCCGATGGTCACGCGCAGGGTCCGGCCGGAGCCCTCCCAGCGCGCGGTGACGGTCCAGTCGCCGTGGTCGGCGACCCGGGTGTCGGGGGAGGACAGCCCCTGGACCCCCAGGGACAGGTCGGCGGTGTGGGGGTGCTCGTACTTGAGGCCGTCGGCGACGATCTGGGGGTCCTGCGGGTAGCCCATCTCCAGTCCGCCCTCGTGGGGGTGGAAGCTGGCGGGGTGGGCGAAGAGGTTCTCACCGTGGGGGCTGTCGGGGTAGCGCTGGAAGATCAGCGACGACCACCACTCGTTGGTGGGGGCGTGCCCCTCGAAGTCGTCGGTCACCTTGGGGTCGACCGGGGCGCCGTTCAGGTCGGAGGGCCCGGGGGCTCCGGCGGGGAGGGTGTCGCTGTAGCCGCCGGAGCCGACGGGGACCTCGGCGGCCATGGCGGCCGGAGGGGCGGAGGCCACGCCCGCGGCGCAGACCAGGGCCGTGGCGGCGGCCAGGACGCCCATGCGCGGGGACCGCGCGCGCCGTGCGGTCGTCGGTCCGTTGGGGGGATGGTGGGGGGACGGTCGACTCCAAGGGTGCCGCATACTGCGCCTTTCGCTCGCTTCCGCGGGAGAGC
Organism: Nocardiopsis synnemataformans; assembly: GCF_965343085.1. Classification (NCBI taxonomy): domain Bacteria; kingdom Bacillati; phylum Actinomycetota; class Actinomycetes; order Streptosporangiales; family Nocardiopsidaceae; genus Nocardiopsis; species Nocardiopsis synnemataformans. The sequence goes on from NZ_CBDRFA010000003.1 coordinate 106,506, forward strand.
GTCCACCCTCTGCGGGCGGGAGCGCTCCCAGGCCTGAGCCTTGGTAAATGAGTGTTCAGTCCCGGCCGGAGGAGCGCAATGCCAGGAAAGTGGAAAGTATCCCTTCTGTTACCGGGAGTGCCCGTGAGGGTTACGGGGGACTCCGTCCCAGGTCGGCCGCGTGTCCGTTCCGGGGCGTACCGGCGCCGGGTGGGGCGGGGCGAGGCGGGACGGGTACACGGGCTGGGTCCCCGTCGCGCGCAACCGGGCCTGTGGACAACCGCTCGACCGCCCCCCGGCTCTGGTACCAAGGGACGTATGGCCACACCCACCCCTGACAGCACCATTTCCACCGCCGCGTCCGACGGCGCGCTGCGCGAGCGCGCCGAGGCGCACCTGCGCGCCCTGGCCGGGGACTCCGCCCGGCTGCGCGAGGACCAGTGGACCGCCATCCACGCCCTGGCCGCCGAGCACCGCAGAGCCCTCGTCGTCCAGCGCACCGGTTGGGGCAAGTCGGCGGTGTACTTCGTGGCCACCGCCCTGCGGCGCGCCGAGGGGGCGGGCCCCACCGTCATCGTCTCCCCGCTGCTGGCGCTGATGCGCAACCAGATCGCCGCGGCCGAGCGCGCGGGCATCCGCGCGCGCACCATCAACAGCTCCAACACCACCGACTGGGAGAACGCCTACGCCGACGTGGCCGCGGGCCTGGTCGACGTTCTGCTGGTCAGCCCCGAGCGCCTCAACAACCCCGAGTTCCGCGACCGGGTCCTGCCCGAACTGGCCGCGGGGGCGGGCCTGGTCGTCATCGACGAGGCCCACTGCGTCTCCGACTGGGGGCACGACTTCCGCCCCGACTACCGGCGCATCCGTTCCCTGCTGCACGACCTGCCCGAGGGCGTCCCGGTGCTGGCCACCACCGCCACCGCCAACGAGCGCGTCACCCGCGACGTGGCCGAGCAGCTCCAGGCGGGCGGTGAGCGCGGCGACACCCTGGTCCTGCGCGGGTCCCTGGAGCGCGAGAGCCTGCGCCTGGCCGTCGTCAGGCTGCCCGACCCCACCGCCCGGCTCAGCTGGCTGGCCGAGCACCTGCCCAAGATCCAGGGCTCGGGCATCGTCTACGCGCTCACCGTCAGCGCCGCCCAGGAGACCGCCCGCTTCCTCGCCCAGCAGGGCATGGAGGTGCGCGCCTACACCGGCCAGACCGATCCCGACGAGCGCCGCGAGGCCGAGGACGACCTGCTCGCCAACCGGGTCAAGGCGCTGGTCGCCACCAGCGCGCTGGGCATGGGCTTCGACAAGCCCGACCTGGGCTTCGTCGTCCACCTGGGCGCCCCGCAGTCCCCGATCTCCTACTACCAGCAGGTCGGCCGCGCCGGGCGCGGCGTGCGGCGGGCCGAGGCGGTCCTGCTGCCCGGCCGCGAGGACACCCGCATCTGGGAGTACTTCGCCGGACTGTCCTTCCCGCCCGAGCAGACCGTGCGCCAGACCCTGGACGCGCTCTCCGAGGCGGGCGGGCCGCTGTCCGTCGCGCACCTGGAGACCCGGGTGGACCTGCGCCGCACCCGCCTGGAGCAGATGCTCAAGGTGCTGGACGTGGACGGGGCCGTCCGCCGGGTGCGGGGCGGCTGGGAGGCCACCGGCCAGCCGTGGACCTACGACGCCGAGCGCTACGCGGCCGTCAGCCGGGCGCGCGAGCGCGAGCAGCGCGCCATGCTCGACTACCTCGACCTGGACACCTGCCGGATGGAGTTCCTGCGCCGCCAGCTGGACGACCCCCAGGCCGTCCCCTGCGGACGCTGCGACGTGTGCACGGGCGAGTACTGGCCCGCGGACGTCGACTCCACCCGGCGCGAGGCCGCGGCCGAGCACCTGGACCGGCCCGGCACGCCCATCGCGCCCCGGCGCCAGTGGCCGACCGGGATGGCCACCCTGGGCGTGGACCTGTCCGGCAAGATCCCCGAGGGGCTGCGGGCGGGGGAGGGCCGTGCCCTGGGCCGCATCACCGACATCGGCTGGGGCAACGAGCTGCGCCGCGTCCTGGCCGCCGACGCCCCCGACGCGCCCGTGGACGAGCGCGTGCTCCAGGGCGTGGTGCGCGTCCTGGCCGACTGGAACTGGGAGCGGCGCCCCGTCGGCGTGGTGGCGATGCCCTCGCTCACCCGCCCCGGGATGATCACCGACCTGGCCGAGCGGCTGTCCCGGCTCGGGCGGCTGACGCCCGTGGGGGCGCTGGAGTACCGCACCGAGCGGGGCACCGGGCCGCGCAGGCACAACAGCGCCATGCGTCTGGAACAGGTCCACGCAGCCCTCGTGGCGGGGGAGGAGCTCACCGAGCGGATGGCACGGCTACAGGAGCACACCCCCGGGCCGGTGCTGCTGGTCGACGACATCACCGACACCGGCTGGAGCCTCACGGTGGGCGCCGCCCTGCTCCGCAGAGCCGGGGCGCCCCAGGTGCTGCCGCTCACCCTGGCCACCGCAGGGGGGTGAGCGACGGCCTGGCCGCGGTTGCGGCGGGAGTCCCACGGGGGTGTCCCGCCGCGGGCGGACGCGTTGGCCGTGCGGACGGGCTCCCGAAGCCCTGGTCGCTGGGACTCAGCGGATGCGCTGGCCGCGCGGTGCGCCGCGGCGCACCGGCTGGCCCTCGCCCAGGTCCGGGCGGGCGCCCGGCTGGTGCAGGGCGCGCGCCGCCAGACGGTGCGCCCGGCCCAGTGCCTCCTTGGGGTGGCGGCCGAGCAGCCACGCGGGCAGGAACCCGGCGATGAAGGCGTCACCGGCGCCCACCGAGCCCGGGGACGGGTCCACCGGCTCGGCCGGCGCCGTCACGCAGTCGTCGCGGGTCTTGGACGCCCACAGGCCGCCCTGCCCGCCGAGTTTGAGCACCACGTTGGGGTACCACGCGGTCAGCACCTTGGCCGCGGCCTCGGGCTCGTCACGGCCGGTCAGCACCCGGGCCTGGTCGACGTTGGCGAACAGCAGGCGCGCGCCCTGCGTCCAGTCCAGGAAGTTCTCCGCGCCCGCGCGCTCCAGCGGCGCGTGCGAACCGCCGTCCACCGAGATCGACATCCCGCTCTCGCGGGCCATCCGCAGCGCCACCCGGGCGGCGCGCCGGGAGTCGTCGTTGATGAGCGTGTACCCCGACACGTGCAGGTGCCCGTCCGGGCCGAACACGTCGCGGGGCAGGTCCTCGGGTTGCAGGCGGGCGTTGGCGCCCGGGTCGCTCAGCATCGTCCGGTCGCCCCGGTGCGTGATCATCACCACGCAGGTGCCGGTGGGCCGCTCCGGGTCCATCACCATCCGCGAGTCCAGGCCGTAGCCCATGAGTTCCATCTCACGGGTGCGCCCGGTGATGTCGGAGCCGCGGCGGCCGACGAACGTGGTGTCGGTGCCCTCCACGGCCAGCCACGAGGCGATGTTCGCCCCCGACCCGCCGCCGTACATGATCACGGACGCCGGAGTGTCGCTGCCGCGGGCCAACGGGTGGAACGCGCGCGCGACGGCGTCGGTCATCAGGTCACCGATCACGACCACTCGTGTCATTTCGCCAGCCACCACCGAGGGTTATCAGAATCCGTGCTCGCACGACGTTAACAGGTCAACCGTCAGCGGCGTGTAACGAAGTGACAGCACCCCGGCCACACCGCCTCCGGACATCCCGCGGAGCCGCGATCGCCTACTGGACGGCCGATCCGGTCCGCGGCCGGGGACGCTGGCCCCGGCCCGCGACTTCCGGGAGTCAGGGGACACACCGTGCGCGGTCCCGAGCGGGGTTTTCGCGCCGCCCGCACGGACTTTCCCCGGATTCGGCCGTTTGTCGTCTAGTCTCGCAGTCGTGCAGTCCTACCCGAACCACTGGGAAGCCGACGTCGTCCTGACCGACGGAGGCACCGCGCACCTGCGCCCCATCACCCCCGAAGACGCTGACCTGCTCCGCGAGTTCCACGCCCGCCTCTCCCCGGAGACCATCTACTACCGGTTCTTCGCTCCCTACCCCAAGCTCTCCGACCGCGACGTCAAACGCTTCACCACGGTCGACTACGAGGACCGCGTGGCCCTGGTCGCCACCATCTCCGACTCCCTCGTCTCCGTGGTGCGCTACGACAAGGTGGCGCCGGAGGAGGCGGAGGTCGCCTTCGTCGTGGAGGACGCCCACCAGGGCCGCGGCCTGGCCTCGGTCATGCTGGAGCACATCGGCGCGGCCGCGCGTGAGCGCGGCATGCGCCGCTTCATCGCCGACGTGCTGCCCGAGAACCGGCGCATGATCAACGTCTTCCGCGAGGCCGGGTACACCGCCCAGCAGACCTTCGACGAGGGCGTCATCCGCCTCACCCTGGACCTCCAGCCCACCGACGACTCCACCGAGGTCATGCGGGCCCGCGAACAGCGCGCCGAGTCGCGCTCCATCGCCCGCCTGCTCTTCCCGAACTCGGTCGCGGTCATCGGCGCCAGCCGCACCGCGCACACCATCGGCCAGACCGCCCTGCGCAACCTCCTGGGCGGGGAGTTCCAGGGCCCGGTCTACCCGGTCCACCCCGAGGCCAAGGCGGTCGTGGGCGTGCGCGCCTACCCCTCGGTCCTGGACATCCCCGACCAGGTCGACCTCGCCGTCGTGGCGGTGCGCGCCGACATGGTCGTCGACGTGGTCGAGCAGTGCGCCGACAAGGGCGTGCACGGCCTGGTCGTGGTCAGCTCCGGATTCGGCGAGACCGGACCCGAGGGCCGCGCCCGCCAGGACGAGCTGGTGCGCACCGCCCGCGCGGCCGGGATGCGCGTGGTCGGCCCCAACTGCCTGGGCATCGCCAACACCGACCCCGGGATCTCGCTCAACGCCACCCTGTCCCCGGACCTGCCGCCCGCGGGCACGATCGGGTTCTTCTCCCAGTCCGGCGCCCTGGGCCGGGCCATCCTCCAGCGCGTGGCAGAGCGCGGCATGGGCCTGTCCACCTTCGTCTCGGCGGGCAACCGCGCCGACGTGTCCGGCAACGACCTCATGCAGTACTGGCAGGAGGACCCGGCCACGGAGGTGGTGCTCCAGTACCTGGAGTCGCTGGGCAACCCGCGCAAGTTCACCCGTCTGGCCCGGCGCCTGGCCAAGCAGAAGCCGGTCGTGGCGGTGCGCAGCGGCGGCTCGGCGCGGACCACGCCCACCGGCCACGCTGCGGGCGGGCTCTCCCTGCCCGACTACGCGGTCACCTCGCTGTTCCAGCAGGCCGGGGTGGTGCGGGTGGACGACATCACGCAGATGTTCGACGCCGCCCAGGTGTTCGCCTACCAGCCCCTGCCCCAGGGGCCCCGCGTGGGCATCATCGGCAACTCCGACTCCCTGGAGCTGCTGGTCAAGGACGCGGCCGTCCGTCAGGGGCTCAAGCCGCACGACCCGGTCAACCTCGGCCCCCAGGCCACCGCGAAGGACTTCGACCGCGCCATGGAGACGGCCCTGGCCGCCGAGGACGTGCACTCGGTCGTGGTCGTGTTCGTCCCCGCGCTGCACCCCATCTCCGACGACGTCGCCCGCGTGCTGCGGGCCCGCTCCCTGGACTCGACCAAGCCCGTCGTCACCACCTACCTGGCCCGCCAGGGGGTCCCCGAGGAGCTGCGCCGCGTCGGCGAGCGGGGCCAGACCCTGCGGGGTTCGGTGCCCTCCTACCCCTCGCCCGAGGACGCCGTGCGCGCCCTGGCCTACGCCACCCGCTACGCCCAGTGGCGCGACCGCAGGCCCGGACGCCACCCCGAACTGCCCGACATCGACGGGGCCCGGGCCCGCGCCACCATCGTCCGCGCGCTCAAGAACGCCACGCCCTCGGCCGAGGAGGTCGCCTGGTTCGGCGGCGAGCGCCGCTACGACGAGGAGAAGGCGATCTCCGGCGAGGACGCCCGTGACCTGCTGGCCTGCTACGGCATCTCCGCCTACCCCGACATCCCGGTGACCTCGGAGGAGGAGGCCGTGGTGGCCGCGGGCCAGCTGGGCTACCCGGCGGTGGTCAAGGCCGACTCGCCGGACCTGCGCCTGCGCGCGGGCGGCACGTTCGTCCGCGCCGACCTGCGCACCCCCGACGACGTGCGCAGCGCCTTCGCGGCCCTGCACGACCGCTTCGGCGACGAGGCCTCGCTGGTCGTGCAGCGCATGGTGGCCCCCGGGGTGCCCACGGTCATCCGGGCGGGCGACAACCAGTCCTTCGGGTCGGTGGTCTCCTTCGGGCTGGCGGACGTGACCGCCGAACTGCTCGACGACCGGGCGTTCCGGCTGGCGCCGCTCACCGACATGGACGCCGCCGACCTCATCCACGCCGTGCGGGCCGCCCCGCTGCTGTTCGGGCTGCCCGCCGGTGCGACCTCGCTCGCCGAGCAGCCCAACGTGGAGGCCCTGGAGGAACTCCTCGTCCGGGTCTCGCGCCTGGTGGAGGCCTTCCCCGAGATCGGCTACGTCGACCTGGACCCGGTCCTGGTCAACGCCACCGGCGCCCACGTGCTGGGCGCGCGCATCTGGTTGCGCGAGGCCCCCGACGTGCGGCCCGACGCCGGGCCCCGGCGACTGCGCGGGGTGACGTTCTGATCATGGGATGGGCATCCCGTTTCACGTCCCGGTCGCGAAGTGTCACGGGAAAGGGGCAGGATAGGAGTATGAGGAAAACACGCGCCGTGTCCACGGACTGGCGGACGGAGATCGAACGCAGCGGGTACTACCCCGCGCTCGTGATCGACGCCGTCGCCACCGCCCTGGGTAACGAGGGCGCCGAGGCGTTCATCGTGCACCACGAGGCGACCTTCGACCCGGCCATGGAGATGCGGCGGCACATCACGGTGATGCTGCTGACCGCGACCCGCCTCGTGGTGTGCCACACCGACGAGCACCCGCCCACCGAGCCCGGCGGCACCTCGCACGCCTCCACCACCACCGACAGCATCCAGTTGGGCAACATCCAGTCGGTCGCCCTGACCCGCGTGGTGCCCAACCCCGCCCAGTACACGCCGGGCAGCATGCCCAGCGAGCTGGTGCTGAGCGTCAACCTGTCCGTGAACTGGGGTGCGATCGCTCACATCGACCTCGAACCGGCCGCCTGCGCCGACGAGGAGTGCGAGCTCGACCACGGGTACACCGGCGCGATCACCGCCGAGCCCCTCACCCTGAGGGTCAGCGAGGCCGCGGACGGCGCCGGGGCGGTGTCGGCCATGATGCACTTCGCCGACGCCCTGTCCGAGGCGACCACCCGCCCCTGAGAGCGCCGGGATCGCGGAGGGGCCTCGACCGCTTCCTCCGGGATGGGTCGGGCCGACCGGCGGCGGGGTCCGCCGCGGCGCGGGCGCCGCGCGCCGGGCAGCCGGTGGCGGGGGACGACGGCCCGAGGGCGCCGCTCCGTCGCGTCACACGCGCGGCCACCCGTGAGCGGGACTTAACAAGCAGGGTGTGAACAGACGTGGTGTCCTGACGATCCGGTTGTCTAGGGTGGAACCGGATTCGTGCACGACGCCACAGAGCGGGACGCGTCCGGCCACGAGCCGGGCGCGTACGCGCGCCGCGACAGGCACGCGCGCGTTCCCCCCTCTCCAGCACCCGCGAATTTGGACCCTGAGAAAGGCCCGCCTGCGATGACGCAGCACCCGTCCCCGACCCCCTCGGACGACACGCCCCTGGTACGCCTGGCCGTCGAGCGCTCCATCGCCACGGTCACCCTCGACTCCCCCCGCAACCGCAACGCCCTGTCCGCGCGACTGCGCGCGCAGCTGTCCGCGGCCCTGGCCGAGGCGGTGGCCGACGACGAGGTGCGCGCCGTCGTGCTCACCGCCACCGGCCCGGTGTTCTGCGCGGGAGCCGACCTGAAGGAGGTCGGCGCGGCCCTCCGGGGCGTCCCGGTCGAACCGGCGCCCGAGCTCCCCGAGATCTTCGAGCAGATCATGGGCGCCCCCAAACCGGTGGTCGCCGTGCTCAACGGCGCCGCCCGCGCCGGGGGCATCGGGCTGGTGGCCGCCGCCGACATCGCCCTGGCGCCCAAGAGCGCCACGTTCGCCTTCACCGAGGTGCGCATCGGCGTGGTCCCCGCCATCATCTCCGTCCCGGTGTCCGCACGGATGCACTCGCGCCAGCTCAGCCGCTACTTCCTCACCGGCGAGCTGTTCGACGCCTCCGCCGCCGCCAGGGCCGGCCTCCTCACCCAGGCCGTCCCCGACCGCGACATGCCGCACGCCGTGGACGCGATCCTGGAAGGACTGCGGGGCTCGGCGCCGCGCGCGCTGTCGCGCACCAAGGAGCTCCTGGGCGAACTGGGTTCGGGCGCGCTGGCGGCCCCGGACCGGCGCGCCGGGGCCTTCGCCCGGATGGGCGAGCTGTCCGCCGAGTTCTTCGCCGGAGAGGACGCCGCAGAGGGCCGTGCCGCCTTCTTCGACAAGCGTGCGCCCCGCTGGGCCAGGTGACCCCGGCCGCGGCGCGCCCCGCCCGGGCCCGCCGCGGCCGCACACCCGTGCCACCCGGGTGCGTCCGCTCCCGGACGCGGGCCACAATGGTCGGGTGAGCTACTCCGGAGATACCAGGGTCGGCGGTCCCGCCGACCTGCGACGACTACCGCACCTGACCATCACCAAACTGGCCGTCGGCCCCATGGACAACAACGCCTACCTGCTGCGCTGTCAGGCCACGGGCGAGGCCGTCCTCATCGATGCGGCGGCGGAGCCCGACCGCATCCTGGAGCTGATCGGCGAGGAGGGCCTGGCGCGGGTGGTCACCACCCACCGCCACCAGGACCACTGGCAGGCCCTCGCCGAGATCGTGGGCCAGACCGGGGCCCGCACGGTCGCCCACCCCGACGACGGCGACGAGCTCCCGGTCTCCGTGGACGAGCCCGTCGTGCACGGGACGCGCGTCCCGGTCGGGGAGTGCCACCTCACCGTCATCCACCTGCGCGGGCACACGCCCGGGTCGATCGCCCTGCGCTACGACGACCCCGAGGGCCACACCCACCTGTTCACGGGGGACTCCCTCTTCCCTGGAGGCGTCGGCCGCACCTGGTCCGACGACGACTTCCGCGTCCTGTTCGCGGACGTGGAGGAGCGCCTGTTCGGGGTGCTGGCCGACGACACCTGGGTCTATCCCGGGCACGGACGCGACACCACCCTGGGCGCCGAGCGCCCGTACCTGGGGGAGTGGCGCGAGCGCGGCTGGTAGCGGCCTCAGGCACCGAAGCAGCAGAACCCCGTACGCCCGAGGTGGACAGCCACCGCCTCGGGCGCGGGGACGCCCGCGACGAGCGCACGGTGGAAGAGGCGCATGGCCTCGACGGTCCCCGCGTCCCGGACGGGGACGGGGCTGGCCACCACCGTGCGGACCCCGGCCGCGAGCAGCGCGCCGGTGAACCCGAGCGGGGCCCCGGCGCGGTCCGCGAAGCCCCGGCCGCTCCAGCAGGTCGACAGCACCACCGTGTCCGGGGCCCGGGGCAGTCCGGCCAGGTCGCAGGCGAGCAGCGGTCCGTCGCCCAGGCCGACCGAGGCGAGCATGGGCGAGCGGCCGGGGACGCGCCCGTGCCCCGCCAGGTGGACCAGGTCGGCACGGTCGAGGGCGGCCAGGACGTCGGAGCGCAGGGCCCGGTCGGCGCAGAGCACGCGCGCCCCCGGGTACACGTCGGCCAGCGCGGCCACCTCGCGTGCCGCCCCGTCCGGTTCGGGCGCCGCCACGAGCAGCACCCGCTCCGGAGGGCGGGGCGCGGGAACGCCGGAGCGGGTCCGGTCCAGCCAGAACCCGGCGCCGGGCACCAGGTTCAGCGGACGGCCCCGCAGCGCGGGGAGCATGCCCCAGGGGGGATCGCCGAGGTAGGCGTCACCGGCCACGACCAGCGGGCGGTCGCCGACCAGTGCCAACAGCGGTTCGAGGAGGACGCGGGCGGCACCGTCGGCCGCCTCCCGCGCCTCGCCCGCGTGCCGGGGAAGCGCCACGGGATGGACGAACCGGCCCAGGGTCCGGGCCACGCGCGGGAGCGGCCCCAGGACGCGGGCGTGGACCCGTCCGGCCGCGGCCACGAGCGCGACGGCGTCCCCGCCCGCCCGCGTGTACCGCACGAAGGCCCGGTCGCCCAGCCGCTCCAGCAGCGCACCGGCCACGGGCGCAGGTGCGGGGGCGCGGCGCGCGCCCGGGACCCCGTGGTGCGCCTGCCAGCGGGCCGACTCCAGGCGCCGGGCCAGGGCGTGCGGGTCGCGGCCGCGGACCAGGTCCGCACGGTAGCGGTCGGCCAGTGAGGCCGTCGCCGGTGTGTGCACGCGGGGACCGGGGACGTGGGGCGCGGCCCAGGCCCGGGCCAGCTCCGCCCACTCCAGGGCGGTGGTCGCCTCCCCGGCACGCAAGGCGCTCTCCAGGCCCGCGCGGACGACGTGGGGGTCGCTCACCGCGCCCGCCAGCCAGGGGCCCGGCGCGAGGGAGGTGTGCGCGTCCAGGGTGTCCAGGGCCAGCTGGGCGGCTCCGGTCCCCGACGGCCGCGGCGCGGCCAGGGGCGTGCGGACGGCCAGGGCGTTCCTGGCCCGGGCCACGGGGGAGGCGGTCCGGCCCTCACGCAGCGCCATCCTCTCCAGGCGGGTGGCCAGCCGGTACCACAGCGAGCCCGTGCCGAAGGAGTGCCGTACCCGGCGGGTGAGCTCGACCGTGTGGTGGTGGTCGCCCCGCAGCAGCCGCAGTTTGGCCTCCACCAGCAGGGTGTTCGCCGACGAGCTCCCGGCCCAGGGGCCGTCCGCGAGCGCTGTCGCCGCCTCCTCCACCAGGCCCTCGGCCAACAGCGCCTCGGCCAGGTCCACGTGCAGCGCCTCCCTGCGGTCGGAGGGCAGCCGGTCGGTCAGACCGTGGAAGGTGGCGATGGCCGTGGAGGCGTCGCCCCGGTAGAGGCTGAGGCAGCCCAGGTTCTGTCGGATGACCAGGTCCATCAGCGGCAGCCGGCGCTCCCGGGCCAGGGACCGGGCCTCGCGCAGGTGTTCCTCGGCCTGTGGGAAGCGGCCGCACAGCGTCTGCGCCAGACCCAGGTTGAGCAGGACTCCGGGCATCACCGTCGCGGACTCGGCCACCGGGTGGCCGCGCAGGCGCCGGTGGGCCTCGTCCAGCAGCGCCGCGGTCTGTTCGAACATGCCGCCCTGCGCCAGCCGTACCCCGTGGCTCACGCGAGCGAGCAGGGATCTGCCGGACCGCAGCGCGTGGTGGTCGGGGCAGGCGGTGGAGAGGGGGGACTCGGGGGCGAGGGGGGATGGCTGGGCGCGCAGGGACACGTCCGATGCCTTTCACCGAGGGGGCGGGCCGCACCCAGTGATAGCAGCGCCGGAGGGCGCACGGGAGGGGCTGCGCCCGCCTGTGGACAACTCGGCTGACGCGAACCCGGACGAAGCCGGTCGAAGGGCCATCATCAGGAGCCGGTTCGCGTCTGTCTGCAATCCGGGTTCGGCCTTTCCCTTTTCTGTGACGCATGGGATCACCGGTGCCCCGGCAGCCCGCGTGGTCAGACGGTGAACCAGCCGGTCACCACCGGCGGGCGTCCCGCCCTGAACAGCGCCAGGCTGATCGGGCCGCGGGCCAGGCCGGACAGCGCGAACCCGCCGTCATCGCCGATCCGCAGGTCCTCCCCGGAGCCGGGGCGGCGCACGCGCAGGACCGCGTGGTCGTACTCCCCCGTGGCCAGCCCCGACAGCGAGCGCAGCCGACCGTGCGTGTGGACCCGCAGGTCCACGGTGAGGTCCCCGTGCTCGAAACGCAGGGAGGTGACCAGCACGCCGTTCGCGCCCTCGTCCGCCGAGCGCAGCACCTCGCCCGCCGGAGCCCTCTCCCCGGTCAGGGCCGCCACGTCGGCGCCGTCGTCGCCGCGGTCGAAGGCGGCCAGGGCGGCGGCGCGCCCCGCCAGGGCCCGGGCCGGGTCGTCGTGGTCGCTCATGTGGGTTCCTCCAGGAGGCGGCGGAGTCTGCGGAGCATGCGGCGGCGCTGGTTCGCGGCGGTCCGGGGGTGGACCAGGCCGTCGGCGGCCTCCGGGTCGCAGGGGGTGGAGGGCACGGGCAGCCCGGCGGCCCCGTCGAGGTAGCGCAGGGCGGCCCGCCGCTCTCCCGGGTCGGTGAGCCGCCGGATCGCGCGGTGCAGCTCCTCGTGCTCCTCCTTGCGCAGGTACTGCGCCTCGGGGCCCGGGACCTCCGCGAGGGACACCCGGGTGAGGCTCTGGGGATCGACCGGCTGGTCGCGGGCGCTGTGGCGGCGCTGTCGGCCGCAGGCGTCGTGGGCGACCCGGCGCAGCCAGCCGCGGAGCCGCTCGGGGGAGTGCAGGCGGGGCAGCTGCTGGTTGAGGGTGAGCCACACCGTCTGCACCGCGTCCTCCCGGTCCGGGGCGGACAGGCGGTAGGAGCGCGCGATCGCGTTCACGACCGGCAGGTGCCGGTCCACGATGGCCTCCCACGCCCTGTGCTCGCCCCGGCAGGCGCCCCGTACGAGCTCGGCGTCGCTGGGAGCGGCCGCGTCGGCCTCGCCGTGGTCCCTGGCCGGATTGGGCCCGGCTGTATCACCGCCGGTTGTGGCCGGAACCGGCAAAGGTGGGGGTGCTTCCTCCCCAGAAAAGGTCGAAAGTACGGTTTGAGGAGGTGTCTGGCTGTCATGGATGTCCTCGTGTGACTGGTCTGGCACACCCGCCCCCACTATGATCAGACTCCCGCTCGCCGGGGCTCACGCTAGCTTCTGGGGCTCCAGGAGGTAGGAGGAACGCTGGAAAAAGCAAAGTGATCGCTGGTTCTCAAGGTGCCCTTGGGGCACAATGGGGCAAAAGCATTCAGGCGGGTATGCAACCTTCTCGTGGTACGAGGGCGTCGGGGAAGCGCACTCGTTCGTATCAGGAGGTTCGGTGTCCGCACGTGGCGTCTTGTACGTCCACTCCGCGCCAGCGGCGCTGTGCCCACACGTCGAGTGGGCGGTCGCGGGCGTCGTTGGAGTACCCGTGAAACTCGACTGGGTCGCCCAACCGGCGGCACCCGGCAACCACCGCGCCGAGCTCAACTGGCAGGGGAAGCCGGGCACCGCGGGCTCGGTGGCCTCGGCGCTGAACACGTGGCAGCGCCTGCGGTTCGAGGTGACCGAGGAGGGGTCGCCCGGCTGCGACGGCGTGCGCTACAGCTACACGCCGTCCCTCGGTATGTTCACCGCCCTCACCAGTGCGGCGGGGGAGGTCCTCGTGCCCGAGGGCCGACTGCGCATGGCCGTGGAGCGGGCCGCGGCCGACGGCACCGAGCTGGCCGCCGAGATCGAACGCCTCACCGGCCGTGCCTGGGACGAGGAGCTGGAACCCTTCCGTTACGCGGGCGACGGCGCTCCGGTGCGCTGGCTCCACGCCGCGGGCTGACCCCCTTCCGCCGCGGGCCCGGCCGCGCGCGAAGCGTCGGCCGCCCACGGGGGGCGGGGACCGTGCCGCGTCAGGGCGGCTCCCCCTCACTGGGCCAGATGGCGGAGGCGAGCAGGACCGCGGCCCAGATGCCCAGCGGCACCAGCGGCCAGTAGGGCACGAGTTCGCCGCCCATCAGGCTGACCACGCCCCACACGCTCGTCAGGATCACCGCCACACCCGTCCACCAGCGCCACTCGTCGCCCCATTCGCGCCAGGGGGCGCCCAGGAGCGACAGGTCGCCCGCGTCGGGGGGCTCGTGGCCGTCCCGGAGGCCGCGCTGGGACCCCGGATCGGTGCGGGCCGCCCCGGACGGGGGCACGGGCCGCGGATCGGCGCCGGTCCGCGCGGACGGGACCCCGTGCACCGAAGACGGGGACACCGGCAGGTCCGCGGTCAGCGGGCGCAGTTCGCCGAGCAGCAGCGCGCCCAGTGCCAGACCGACCCGGCGGTCGTACTCCTCGTGGTCCAGGCGGCCCTCGACGAACGCGGTGGTGAGGCGGTCCACCGTGAGGTCGCGTTCGGCGTCCGAGGCGCGCATCTGGTGCAGCGGCAGGCGTTCGTCCTCCACTTCCCACCCCCAAAGGCGCGAGTTGGTGACCACACGATACGCGCCGCACCCGGTGTGGAAAAGGGATACACGGAAAGTGAGTCGCCACCCTGGGTCCGCGGTCCCGGGACGGCCCGCGGGACGCGATTCAGGGAGCCAGCCAGGCGGAGACGGCCCGGCACGCGGCGGGGTCGGCGGCGCCCACCAGCCCGGTGTGCTCGTAGGACCCCCGGTAGTCGAACGGGCTGCCGTCCAGCCGCGTGACCAGGCCGCCCACCTCCTCCAGGACAAGGGCGGGCGCCGCCACGTCCCAGTCGCGGACCGGCACGTCCTTGACGAACAGGTGCGCGGACCCCTCGGCGACCAGGCACAGCTTCAGCGAGATGCTGCCGCTCTCCAGGTACCCGCCGTAGCCGAAGCGGTCGCGGACCCGGCGGGCGACCCCCTCCGGCCGCGGGGTGTTGTCGGTGAGCACGCCCCTTCCCGGCCGGGCGGGCATCGGGGGAGGCAGGGGGCGTCCGTCCCGGCGCGCGCCACGGCCGCGCGCGGCCGTGTAGAGGGTCGCGGTCTCGGGGGCGAACACGGCGGCCGCCTCCGGCCGTCCCCCGCTCACCAGCGCGACCTGCGTGACGTACCCGGGGAACCCGTGGACGTAGCTGGCGGTCCCGTCGACGGGATCGATCAGCCAGTACCGGGGCGGCCGCTCCCCGCGCAGCGACTCGGGGTCCTCCTCACTGACCACCGGGATCCGTCCGTCGATCGCGGTGAGTCGCTCGGACAGGGCCCGGTGCGCCATGGCGTCGGCCCGGGCCTTGAACTGGCTGCCCTCCCACACCCCGCTACGCGCGTCCGCGTCGGAGCGCCACCCGCGCAGCAGGCCGCCGACCTCCACGACCGCCGCCGCCATCGCCTCGGCCAGCGGGTGCGCACCGGCGCCACCGGGAGCCTCAACAGCACCAGTCGCACCGTCCGTACGGGCAGTGCCGACAGCACCGTTCGTACCGGACTTCCCGAGCGCACCGTCCTTATCCACACCGCCGACGGTCACGGTTCCGGCGGACCCGGGGGTGTCCCCGTCACCGCGGACCCCGCCGCCACCGGCCCCGGTTCCGGGGCCCGTCACCGCACACGCACCGGAACGACGGGAATCGGGCCCGTGCCACCGGGGGACAGCTGTCGGGGCAGCTCCGGGGCGCCCGCGGGGGCGGGGGAGATGCCGTGGGAGGTGAACTCCGCCTCGCTGACGAACTCGTCCGTCCACCGCCGCACCATCGCCACCCCCTCGCGCCAGTCGTCCTCCAGGCGGGGCCCGTCCGCGACGGCCTGCCGCAGCAGTCCGGTGATCTCGTCGACCCCGGCCGCCGCGGTGAGCGAGGCGGTGGAGGAGAAGCGCGGGTTGATCTCGAAGATCCTCGGCCTGCCGTCCGCGTCCAGGCACAACTGCACGTTGAAGGGGCCGTCGGCGCGCAGCGCGGCCTGGACCGCCCGGCAGACGCGGGCCACCTCGCGGTGGCGCCTGGTCACCGCGTACTTGGTCACGCCCTGCTTGAGGACGACCTCCTTGGGTACCACGGCCTGGACCCCGCCGTCCCGCCACACCACCACGGACACCGTGTACTCGGGGCCGCCGACCAGCTCCTGCACGATCAGCTCGTCCGCCGCGTAGCCGCCCTCGGACACCACCCGCGCCATGTCTCGGACCGAGTCGATGACCACCACCCCGCGGCTCCCGCGTCCGCAGCGCGGTTTGACGATGAGGCCGCCGGGCGCGGAGTCCGCGGCACCACTCGGCCACTCCGAGGCCAGCCAGGTGCGCGGCACGCCGATCCCGGCGTCCTCCAGCTCCCGCATCAGCACGTACTTGTCCAGGCAGGTGGTGACGAAGTCCAGCCGGGGCAGCAGCACCTCCACGCCGTCCTTGGCGAGCTCGCCCACCCGGACCAGTTCCTCGTCGACCAGGGGGATGACCGCGACGGCCCCCTCGTCCGCGCACAGCGTCCGCATCCTGGGCAGGAAGGCCTCGCTGTCGCCCGGCGGCACCAGGTACCCGCGGTCGGCCAGGTACAGGCCCGGCGCGGCGGGGTCCACATCGGTCGCCACCACGCGGAAACCCTGTTCCCGCAGGTGGAGGATGGTCCCGGGTGTGGGAGCCGATCCCGCTGTCGTGACCACGACGGTTGGTTTGCTCGCAGGCTGCTGTGGCACCGGTCGAACCCTTTCCGACGTGGACGGCGGACTGGGGGATGGTTACCGAGCCTAGACCGCGGGGTGCCCGATGGCCCGGAAATGGCCGAATCCGGTTGTCAGGACAACCGGAAGGGCCCACTGCGCGTGTATCCTTCGGCCCCGGGAGGAGAGGGCCGAGGGCGAGCGGTGCGGCGCGGCCGCGCACGGCCCGCCCTCGACGTCTCCCGTGGCCCCGGGTCCTGTTCCCGGCCCGGGCTTCGCGCTGCCTTCGCGGGCTACTTCACCTCGTAGACGGGGGTGATCATCGCCCGGCCCAGCGCGTGCGAGAACAGGTTGAAGCCGAGGAAGGCCGGACTCGCCGACTCGTCCACCTCCAGGCGGGGCACGTCCACCGCGTGCACCACGAAGAAGTACCGGTGCGGGCCGTGCCCGGCGGGCGGGGCCGCGCCGACGTAGCGGTGTCCGCCCGCGTCGTTGCGCAGGGTCACGGCCGTTTCGGGGAGGCCGGAGCCGTCCCCGGCGCCCGTGGCCAGCTCGGTGACGTCGGCCGGGATGTTGGCCACCGACCAGTGCCAGAAGCCGCTGGCGGTGGGTGCGTCCGGGTCGAAGCAGGTGACGGCGAAGCTGCGCGTCCCCTCGGGGAAACCGCTCCAGGACAGGTGCGGTGAGACGTCCCCGCCTCCGGCGCCCATGATCCCGCTGACCTGGGCCTGGGGAAGGGTCTGTCCGTCGGTGACGTCGTTGCTGGTGACGGTGAACGACGCGACCTGGGGCAGGAAGTCGTAGGGGGAGGATGGCGTGGCCACGAAGGGGCCTCCTTCGTTCGTCTGGGATGCGCTCGTGCGGCCCGGCCGGGGGCGCCCGCCGTTGGCGGGACTCCGGTCCGGGCCCTACGAACATACGCCCCAGCGGGCACGCGCGTCCCGGGGTGGCGGGCCGTGTCGGAGGGCGGCGGCAGTGCGCCGGTCCGGAGGAGGGCGGCGTGCCGGTGCCGACGGCGCGAAGGAGGGAGGCGCCCCGAGACGACAGACCGACCGGGCGGTACGGTGCTGCCAGCACGGCACAAGAACCGGATTCGGTTCCACACCGACAGGGAGTCGCCATGACCACTCGCTGGGGCATCACCATCCCGCTGGAGGGGGTCCCGCTCTCCGAGCAGCGGACCCTCGTCGAGCAGCTGCCGGACCTGGGCTACACCGACGTCTGGTCGGCCGAGGCCAACGGCACCGACGCCTTCACCCCCCTCGCCCTGGCCAGCGTGTGGGCGCCCCGGCTGCGCCTGGGCACCGCGATCGTGCCCGCCTACACGCGCGGTCCGGCCACCCTGGCGATGAGCGCCGCAGCCCTGGCCGCCGCCGCGCCGGGCCGCTTCGCGCTGGGCGTCGGCACGTCCTCCAACGTGATCGTGGAGCGGTGGAACTCCATCCCCTTCGAGGAGCCGTACAAGAAGGTGCGCGACACCGTGCGCTTCCTGCGCGCCGCGCTCACCGGAGCGAAGGTCAAGGAGAGCTACGACACCTTCAGCGTCAACGGCTTCACGCTCGGCGCGGTCCCCGAGCAGGCTCCTCCGCTGCTGGTGGCGGCGCTGCGGCCGGGCATGCTCCGGCTCGCCGGACGCGAGGGCGACGGTGCCGTCATCAACTGGCTCTCGCCGGAGGACGTGCGCACGGTGGTGCCCCATGTGCGCCAGTACGGCGAGGACAAGGAGGTGGTCGCGCGGATCTTCGCCGTCCCCGACGCCGACCCGGACACCGCCCGCGGGATCGGCCGGTGGGCCATCTCGGCCTACCTTAACGTCCCCGTCTACCGGGCGTTCCACGAGTGGCTGGGCCGCGAGGAGCTCACCCCGATGTGGAAGGCGTGGGACGAGGGGGACCGCAGGGGCGCGCTGGCCGCGATCCCGGACTCGGTGGTGGACGAGCTCATCGTGCACGGCCCCGCCGAGCACTGCCGTGAGCGGATCCGGGCCTACGCCGACAACGGGGTGACCACCCCGGTGATCGCGCCGATCGGCCCGCCGAACGCGGACCCGGCCGCGGTGGTGCGGGCGTTGGCGCCGCGGGACTGAGGGTCCGGGGTGCGGGCAGCACGAGGCAGGAGGGCCCCGGGGACCCCCCGTTCACCACGCTAGTCCTCGGCGGATCCGCCGAGGAAGGCCCGTCTTTCGCCTGTGGACAACCGCACGGCCGCCCCCGGAAGCGGTGACGGGCGCGCGGAGCGCCCGTCACCGCCGTGTCCGGGTGAGGCCGGCGTCGCGGACGTCAGCGGCTCGGTCGACGACGGCGACACCGCCTGATGTCGTCGGGTTCACGGGTCGGGCTTGACCCTCACGCCGCGTGAGGCAGGACGGTGGTCCACATGAGTGATTTCTTCAACGCGTTCGAGATGGGACCCGTATCCGAGCGTGGACCGGAGGCGGTCGCGCCAGAGGTGTTCCGCGGTATCTACGCGATGCCGGTGTTCGTGACGGTTCCGACGTCGGACCTGGCGGCGTCGACGGATTTCTGGGTACGGGGGTTCGGCTTCGTCGAACTGTTCGGCGTCCCGGGGCAGGTGGTCCACCTGCGCCGGTGGGCGTTCCAGGACGTCCTGCTCGTCCCTGCGGAGGCCGGTGCCGAGCCGCCCGGAGCACCGGCGATGAGCGTGAGTTTCCTGTGCGTGCTGAGCGAGGTCGATCCGCTCGTCGAGGCGTGTTCGGATCTCGTGCCGGGCAGCGTGACCGGGCCGCGGGACACACCGTGGCGTACCCGCGACGTCGAGGTGACCACCCCTGAGGGAGTGCGGGTCGTGTTCACCGCGGCACAGGAGTTCGATCCTGACAGCCAGGAGGCGCGTGATCTCGCCTCGGTCGGAATCGTCGCCCCGGGATCGAAGGAGGAGGGCCACAATGGTGTCCATGGTCGAACGCGAGCGTGACATCCGTGGTGGTGTCACGGTGGGCGCGGCCGCTGGGCTGGTGGGGGTGACCGTCCGCACGCTCCACCACTGGGACGAGATCGGCTTGGCGTCGCCGTCCGCGCGCACCACCGCCGGCTATCGCCAGTACACCGACGCGGACCTGCAACGGCTCCGTCGAATCGTCGCGTACCGGGAGGCCGGTCTCGGGCTGGACGCGGTGCGTGAGGTCCTCGACGACCGGACAGCGGAGATCGGCGCCACCCTGCGTGAGCAGCGCGCCCGGCTCGCCGAGCGTATCCAGGACCTGCGACGGCTCGACGAGCGCCTGGAACGGATGACCGAGGCTCACGAGCGGGGGATCCTTCTCGACGACGAAGCGCAGTCGGAGGTCTTCGGGGCGGACTGGGACGCTCACCGATCCCGGAAGGCCCGCACCGTGTGGGGGGATTCCGAGCAATGGGCGCAGTTCGCCGAGCGGTCCGCCTCCCGCACGCGGGAGCAGTGGCGGTCGCTCTCCTCGGCGATGTCCACGTTGCAGCGCGATCTGGGCGACGCTCTCGACCGGGGTGTCGTCCCGGGCAGCCCGGAAGCGGACGCGCTCGTCGAACGCCATCGCGAAGTGTTCTCCGACTTCTTCCCGCTCACGCGGCAGATGCAGGTGTGTCTGGGAAGAATGTTCGAGTCCGACCCCGGTTTCTCCTCCCACTACGACGGAATCCGGTCCGGGCTGGCTTCCTGGTTTCGGCAGAGCGTCGACGAGTGCGCCCGCACTCACGGGATCGACCCGGAGACAGCCACCTGGCAGTGATTCCGTGACGCGGAAACGCCCGTCACCCGCCGTCCGGTCGCGCCGCACCCTCCTCCACGGGACCGAGCAGGCGGCGGGCCCGCAGGACCAGCTCCAGTTCGAAACGCTCGCCGGGCTCGCGCAGCCGGTCGCCGAACAGCTCCTCCAACTGGCGCAGCCGGTAGCGCACGGTCTGCGGGTGGATGCTCAACCGCTCCGCCGCCTCGTTGGCGTTGAGTCCCGACTCCAACCAGGCCAGCAGGGTGTCGGCCATCCGCTCCCGCTGGGGCGGACGCAGCGGCGCCAGCGGAGCGAGCCGGGACCGCGCCATCTCCGCGACCAGTCCGGGGTCGCGCGACAGCAGCAGCGCGGGCAGGTGGTCGTCCCACCGCACCACGCCCCCGCCCGGAACCACGCCCGTCCGTACGAGTTCCGCCAGGTCCCGGGCCCGGGCCAGCGACACCGGCGCCCGATCCAGGGGCACGCTCGGCCCCAGAACCGCGCAGGACCCGCGCAGCGAGCGTTCCAGCGACCGCAGTCGCCCCGGTCCCCCGGGGTCGGGCACGACCGCGCACGGTTCCACGCGGTCCAGGCCCACGAGCACGTCCGTCGGCAGCGCGGTGAGATGCGAGAACGCCCCCGTCGCGCCGTCCGTGCCCCGGTACAGCAACGCCACCGCCACCCGCTCGGGCAGCCGCCACCGGGCGGCCCGGGCCAGCGCGGGCACCGACCCGGCCTCCTGCCGCGCGCCCGTCTCGGCCAGCAGCACCTCCAGCAGCCGCGCCCGGCGCCTGCGCAGCGCGTCCACCCCGGCACCGCGCACCCGAGCGTGGCCCTCGGCCGCGGCGGTCGAGATCTCCTCCTGGAACACGAAGATCGCCTCTCCCAGCACCGCCATGTGGTCGCGGGTGGGCGCGTCCGCGTCGGCCAGCCGCCGCCACGCCACGGCCGCCGCCGTACGCATCCCCGTGTGCAGGCACTCCAGGGTGCGCCCGTGCCGGGCCTCGCCCGCACCGAAGGTACGGAACTCGGCGGCCAGCGCGTCCACGTGCCCGGGGGAGCGGCCGCCGCCCTCCACCCGGTCCAGGAAGGCGCGCAGTCCGGATTCCACCGTCCGCCGAAGACCCTCGGCGTCGGCGGGCTCCAGGGGCGCGGCGTGGAGCTCCGCCCGGCGCCGGATGCCCTCCAGGGCCTCCTCCGCCAGCGACGGCACCAGCGGGCGCAGCCGGGCGCCCAGCTCCGGGGGTATACGGGCGAACGGGTCCGTCGGACGGCTCTCCCGCAGGGAGTAGGTCATGTCACCTCCGGCGCGGACGCACGGCGGAGCCGCCCGTGGCACGCCCGCGCGTGCTCTGTGCGCCAGAAAGTCCGGAGCGGTTCCGTCGGGAGGGGACCGCGTTCCCATATCACCAGAGCCCGGCCCCACCGACAACCCCCGGGTTCGCCATGACGCCCAGCCGCGTGGACACCGCTGGTCACGGAGCGGGCCGATACGGTAACAATGGTGCGGACGACGCCCCGCCCCCTCGAAAGGCGCCCGCCATGAGACGACTTCCGCTGTCCGCCCCGCTGCTGGCCCTGCTCCTGGCCGCCACGGCCTGCTCCGGCGAGGAGACCGAGGGGCAGGCCGAGGAGAGCGCCGCCGCGGTGGACCCGGACGCCGAGACCCACGTGCGGCGCGCCGCGGAGGGCTTCCTCGCCTCCCTCATGGCCGCCGACGGCGAGGCGGGCTGCGCGCTGATGGACGAGGCCGCGCGCACGGTGGTGGCCGACGCGCACGGGGCCGAGGACTGCCCGGCGGCCTTCCCCCTCTACGCCGAGTCGCTCCAGGGCGGCGAGGGCATGGAGGTCGGCGAGGTCACCATGAACACCGAGCTGGAGGGGGAGGTCCCCATCGCCACGGTCGCCCTGGTCTACCCCGGCGAGGACCACGGCCCCCTGGAGATGCGCCGCGACTCCGACGACCAGTGGGTGGCCACCCGTCTGCCGGGCACCTCCCTGGGAGGCGCCTGAGACCGGAGGGCTCCGCCGGACTCAGCTGAAGAACGCGTAGCCGAGGACCATGCCCACGACCACGACCACCACGGCCGTCAGCGGCCAGAGCCACTGGACGATCCTCTCCCTCGACGCGGCCCGCCGCTCGCCCCGTCTTTCGAACTCTCTCGCGCTGTTCACACCGTCCGGCTTACCAGACGGAGGCCCCGGCGAGGTCACGGCTCGCTCGGCTGGGCGGCGCAGGCGTCGACCTGCTGCTGGATCAGGGGGCGTACAGGTCCAGCATCACCTCCAGCACGGTGTCGGCGTTGAACACCCGTCAGGCCCATCTCACGGGCCGCGCGTCTGCGTACACCGGCACCGTGGGGGCGCCCCTCTTCAGGCGTCCACCCGTAGAGCGCACAGCAGCGCTCCGCCCCAGGCGGTGCCCCTCTCCAGACGACCTCAACCGGGCACCCGTAGAGCGTGCGGGTTCCCCGTTCGCCCCTGGGGGGTGGGTGGTCGTGGTGGGTTCTGGCTACAGGGTTCAGTGTTGGGGGCGGGGACCGACTGAGGGCAAGTTCGCCTAGCGAACTTGGCGAAGGAGATCCCTTGTCTCCGGTCACTTCAGGGGTCTGGTGGGCGCCACTCAGGGGTTCGGGAGAGTGCCAGGTGGAGCGCCCACCGGGAGTGACCCCTCAGCCACCCGGAAAGGGGGGCAACACGGTCCAGACCAGCATCAGCCACCAAGCCCCGCACGTGACCGGGCGTCGTAGGGGGTCCGCACGTTGTAGAGCATCCCTGCGTCAGCAACCAGGCACCCGTAGGGCCCGGGCTGATGGGGAACCAGGCACCCGTAGAGCCCGGGCTGACGCATGACCACAGACGGCTGGGACGGCCGACCTAGACAGCGCCTCCGCCCAGGCGCACCGCCTCCGCGGCCAACCCGGTGATCCGCGCCCAGTCCCCCGCCCGGACCGCGTCCTCGGGGGTCAGCCAGCTCCCCCCGACACACGCCACGTTGTCCAGAGCCAGGTAGTCGGCGGCCGTGGCGGCCGTGATCCCGCCCGTGGGACAGAACACGACGTCGGGGATCGGGCCCGCCACCGAACGCAGGAACGGGATTCCCGGAACCGACGCGGGGAAGAGCTTCTGCGCGAGCATCCCCGCCTCGCGGGCGGCCAGCACCTCGCTGACGGTGGCCACCCCCGGCAGGGCGGGGATCCCACTCGCGACCAGATGGCGCAGCATCCGGTCCGTGGTGCCGGGCGTGACCAGGAAACGCGCCCCGGCCTCCGCCGCCTCGTCGGCCTGGCGGGGGGAGAGCACGGTTCCCGCGCCCACCACCATGTCCGGCACCTCCCTCGCGACCGCCCGGACCGCCTCCAGGGCGCCGGGCGTGCGCAGGGTGATCTCCACGACGCCCACTCCACCCGCCAGCAGAGCCTCCGCCAGGGAAACCGCGCGTCCGGGGGAGTCCACCGTCACCACGGGAACGACCGGCGACAGCGCCAGCACGGCCCCGACGCCGTCGCTTCCGTCGTCCCTGTTGCCTCCGCTCATGGGGTGTCCTTCGCTCACGGGATGTCCTTCGTTCACGGGGCGACCTCCGCCGCCAGCGCGCCGCCCCCGGCGGACACGACTCCGTACCAGTGGACCAGCAGGTCGGTGAGCACGGGATGGGACGCCAGGTCCCCGGGGAAGACCTCCGAACGCAGCAGCGCGGCGACCACCTCCCGCGCCCCGCCGCTCTCGGGCAGCAACGCGTGCAGGGAGTCGGCCAGCGGGTCCTCCACCCCGGGACCGGCCGTGGCGATGTGGTGCATCCACGCCGCCACCACCAAGGCGCTCCACCGCGGCTCGCCGCCCCCGGCCAGCACGTCCCGGACCGTGGGAAGCACACGAGGCCCCAGCTTCTGGGAGCCGTCGGCCCCGACCTTGGCGGTGGTGTGTCCCAGCGCGGGGTTGGCGAACCGGCGCAGCACCGACGCGGCGTAGGCCTCGCCGTCCAATCCGTCAGGCAGAGTGAGCGAGGGCAGGACCTCCTCGTGGACGAGACGGTGGGCCGCCGCGGACACGGCGTCGTCGGCGGCGCACGCGGCGATCGTCGTGTGGCCCACGGACAGACCGAGATAGGCGAGCAGGGAGTGGCTGGCGTTGAGCACGCGCAGCTTGGCCGCCTCCCACGGCCGCACGTCGTCGGTGATCGTCGCCCCGGCCGCTTCCCACCGCGGGCGCGGACCGGCGAAGCGGTCCTGGATCACCCACTGGTGGAAGGGCTCGGCGACCACGGCGGCCTCGTCGCGCAGGCCCAGCTCCGCCTCGACCGCGTCCAGGTCCGCCGGTGTGGTGGCCGGGACGATCCGGTCCACCATCGTGTTCGGGAAGGCCGCGTGCGCCTCGACCCAGGACCGCAGCCGCTCGCCCTCCGCGCCCGGCAGGGCGTCGGCGAAGTCGGCGACCAGCGCGGCCGTCAGATCACCGTTGTCGGGCAGGTTGTCGCAGGACAGCACGGTCACCGGACCGGCGTCCCGGAGCTGGCGCAGCTGGAGGCCGCGCGCGATCTGCCCCACCGGCGTGAGTGGCGGGCCGCCGTCCAGGTCGGCGCGCATCCGGGGGTCGCCGATGTCCAGGCGCCCTGTGACCGGGTGCGCCAGGTACCCCTTCTCCGTGACCGTGAGGGTGACGATCCGGGTGTCGGGGTGGGCGATGCGCTCCACCACGGCCCACGGGTCGGCCGGACCGGACAGGGTCTCGCGGACGGAGGAGACCACCCGCACGGGGCGGGCGCCCCCACCGCGTTCGGTGACCGTGAACAGTCCGTCCTGCGGGGCCAGCTGCTCCCACACCCGGGCCGAGCGCCCGGTCACCGCGCTGATGCCCCAGGCAGTCTCGCCCGTGGCGAGCATGGCCTCCTCGGTCAGGACCGCGCCGTGGGCGCGGTAGAACGCGCCGATCCCGAGGTGGACCACCCCGGTGCGCAGGTCGGCGCGGTCCAGGGCGGTGGTGCGTCCCGCGGCCCGCAGCGCTGCCAGGTCCAGCCGGGTCATCGCGTCGCCTCCTTCTTCTTTCCCCGCGCGTGTGCGCGGGTCTGTTCCAGGGTCGGCAGGAAACCGGTTCCGCCGCGCCCGCCCACACTCAGGCTGGCCGCGGCGGCCGCCAGGCGCGCGGCCTCAGCGAGGGGGTCGCCCAGGGTCAGGCGCGCGGTCAGGGTACCCACGAACACGTCCCTCGCGCCGGTCTGGTCCAGGACCCGGGGAGCGGGGACCGCGTCGATCCAGGACTCCTCCTCCGGCGTGGCCAGGTGGACGCCGCGCGACCCGCAGGTCACCGCGACGTTGCGGGCGCCCGCCTCCAGGAGGCGCCGGGCCGCCTCCGCGGGGGTGGCGCTGTCCAGGAGGGCGGAGGTCTCGCCGGGGTGGGAGGGGGTCACCAGGTAGGCGTGCCGGGCCAGCTCCGCGAGGGTCGTGGCGCCCTCCTCCCGCGAGGCCAGCCGCGGCCGGTGGTTGGGGTCGAACACGAACCTGCGTGCCAGGCGCGCCGCGGCCAGGACCGCCCGGCGCGCGCTGTCGGAGACCGCGCAGGCGATGCCGCCCGCCACGACCGCCCCCGCCGCACCGACCGTCTCCTCGTCCAGGTCCTCCGGGGACAGGGTCGAGCCCACGCTCCCGGTGCGCGCGTAGGCGAAGGCGCGTTCGCCCTCGGGGTCGCTGTGCACCAGGTACACGCCCTGCTGCCCGGGGCGGAAGCGCAGCATGTCGGTGGACACGCCCAGCTCCGCGACGCGGTCGGCGACGGCCCGTCCGAGTTCGTCGTCGGTCAGGATGGCGGCCAGACCGACCCTGGCCCCGGCCCGGGACGCCGCCGCGGCGACGTTCAGGGCGTCGCCCGAGACACCGAGCCTGGCCGGAACCCCGTGCGCGACGGGGACGTCGGTGGCCACCTCCAGCAGGACCTCGCCGAGGACGACGACGTCCAGTCCGTGCTTGCTCACCGGTCTGTACTTGCTCACCGGTCCGTGCTCGCTCACCAGTCGTGCACCGTTCCGTCGAGCCGCCGGTTGACCGGCAGGTACCTGGCTTCGTAGGGGTGGCGGGCCGCGGCCTCCTCGTCGAACTCCACGCCCAGGCCCGGGGCGTCTCCGGGGTGCATGTACCCGTCCGAGAAGGAGTAGGAGGTGCGGAAGACCTCCGCGTGGGGGCCGGTGTGCCCCATGTGCTCCTGGATGCCGAAGTTGGGGATGGCCAGGTCGAGGTGGAGCGCCGCGGCCATGGCGACCGGCGACAGGTCCCCGGCGCCGTGTGAGCCCGAACGCACCCCGTACAGCTCCGCGAGGGAGAACACGCGGCGCAGGTGGGTGATGCCGCCGGTGTGCGACACCGAGGCGCGGACGTAGTCGATGAGCCGCTCGGTGATGAGCTGCTGGCAGTCCCAGATCGAGTTGAACACCTCGCCCACCGCCACGGGGGTGGTGGTGTGCTGGCGCAGGATCCGGAACGCGGACTGGTCCTCCGCCGGGGTCGGGTCCTCCATCCAGAACAGCCGGTACGGTTCGAGCGCCGCGCCCAGGCGGCCCGCCTCGATCGGGGTGAGCCGGTGGTGCACGTCGTGCAGCAGGTGCACGCCGTAGCCGAACCGCTCGCGGACGTGGGCGATCATGGTCGGCGCGAAGTCCAGGTAGGCCGGGGTGTCCCAGGTGTCCTCCTGGGGCCGGTGGCCGCTGGCGGGCTCGTACACCCGGCCGCCCGCCGGGGCGATCCCGTAGGTCTTCTCCAGCCCGGGGACCGCGGCCTGGACCCGGATCGCCCGGTAGCCCAGGTCCAGGTGGCACTGGAAGTCCTCGGAGAGGGCGTCCAGCGTCGTGCCGCTGGCGTGCCCGTAGACCAGGACGCCCTCGCGCGAGGCCCCACCCAGGAGCTGGTAGAGGGGCATGCCCGCGGCCTTGCCCTTGATGTCCCACAGCGCCACGTCCACGGCGGCGATCGCGGTCATCGTCACCGGGCCGCGGCGCCAGTAGGCGCCCTTGTACAGGTACTGCCAGGTGTCCTCGATCCGCCGCGCGTCGCGTCCGACGAGCAGCGGGCACACGTGGTCGCGCAGGTAGGAGGCGACCGCGAGCTCGCGGCCGTTGAGCGTGGCGTCGCCGATGCCGGTGACGCCGTCCTCGGTCTCGACCACCAGGGTGACGTAGTTGCGGCCGGGTGAGGACACGACGACACGTGCGTCGGTGATCTTCACGGAATGCCCTTTCTGGGATGGATGGGAAGCGCCCGCTCCGGCAGGGCACGGGAGGCCCCCGCTCCCGGGTGGGGAGCGGGAGGCGTCCGTGGCACGGCTCAGGCGAAGCGCAGCATGACCTTGCTGCTGCCGGAGGCGGGATCGGCCGCCGTCCGCATCGCCTCGTGCGCCTCCCCGACGGGGAAGGAGTGGGTCATGAGCGGGGTGACGTCCAGGCCCGCGGCCATCGCGGCCAGGGCTTCGTCGATCTCCTCGACGAAGCGGTAGGAGCCGATCCAGGTGATCTCCCTGGTGACGAGCTCGCCCAGCGCCGCCGGGGCCTGCGTTCCGGGGAGGTTGCCCACCTGGACGAGGGTGCCGCCGCGCGCGGTCGCGCGCAGGACCCCGCCGAGGGCGGCGGGGGCTCCGGAGGCCTCGAAGACCAGTTCGGCGTCCTCGGGCAGCGTGTCCCCGCGCGAGAGGTCGCGCGTGTCGTCGGCGCCCATGGCCCGGGCCACCTCCAGCGGGGCCTGCCCGACGTCGGCGACGGTGATCCGCGCCGCCCCCGCGTGCCTGAGCGCGGCGACGACGAGCGAGCCGATCGGTCCCGCGCCGTTGACGAACACGTCCCGGCCCGCGACACCTCCCGCGCCCCTCGCGGCACCTTCTGCGCCACCTCCCACGACGCTCCCTGCCCGGTTGACGGCGTGGCAGGCCACGGCGAGCGGTTCGGCCAGCGCCCCGCTGCGGGTGTCCACCCCCTCGGGCAGGGGCCGCAGCTGCCGGGCCGCGACCTTCCTGAGGTCGCAGAAGCCGCCGTCGGTGTGCGGTGAGAACGCGGCCGACCCGAAGTAGCGCACCCTCGGGTAGAGGTTGGTGCGCCCGGCCAGCCGCTCCGGCATGCGCCCGTCGCCGACCAGTTCGGCCGGGTGCACGGTGACGGCCCGCCCCTCCTCGACGCCGGTCACGCCGGGGCCCACCCGGGCGACGCGTCCGGCGATCTCGTGGCCGAGCACGAGGGGTTCGCGCAGCACGGCCGTTCCCGAGCGACCGTGGCGCCAGTAGGCGAGGTCGGACCCGCAGATCCCGCCCCACTCCACGGCGACGACGACCTCCCCCTCGCCGGGGACGGGGTCGGGGAGTTCGTCGACGCGCAGGTCTCCGGCTCCGTGGACGGTCACGGCCCTCATACGGCGTCCTCCAGTCGGACCAGGTCGCGTCCGCGCACCTCGGGGGCCAGGTAGGCGGAGACGAGGGTGATCAGGGAGTAGATGATGATCATCGCCGACAGCGGCCACCAGGAGCCGGTGGCGGCGGTGAGCGTGGCGGCCAGCACCGGGCCGATCGCCGTGGCCAGGACGCCGCCGATCTCCTTGGCCAGGGCCAGCTGGGTGAACCGGGTGCGCGCCCCGAACAGCTCGGCCATGGTGACGCTCTCCACGGAGAACAGGCCCAGGACCGACAGGTTGAGCCCGACGACCATCGCGACGGTCACGAGCACGGTGTCGCCGGTCTCGATCATCAGCATCATGGGCACGGCGAACAGCATGCTCGCCACGGTGAGGAAGAGGTAGACGGGGCGGCGTCCGAAGCGGTCGCCGAGCACGCCGACCAGGGGGACGGTGACGAAGCCGAGCAGGGAGCCGTAGACGATCGCGGACGTGCCGACCGCGTCGTTCAGCAGCAGGTTGGCGCTGAGGTAGCCGACGAGGAAGGTCTGGACGATGCCGGAGTTGCCCGCCTGGCCGAAGCGCAGGCCGAGGGCGAGCAGGAAGGCGCGGCCCTTGCGCTGGCGCAGGGCGGTCTCCAGACCGCTCCTGTCCTCCTCCACCGCGGCCGCGGCCAGTTCGCTCCGGGACATCGCCACACCGTCGACGAGGTCCTCACGCTGTTCGAAGACCGGGCTCTCCTTGACGGAGAAGCGGATCCACAGTGCCAGGAGCAGCAGGAGGAAGCTCGCCAGGAAGGGGAGGCGCCAGCCCCAGGTCAGGAGCTGCTCCTCGGAGAGCGCGAACACCAGCACCGCCCAGATCGCGGAGGCGCCCAGGGTGCCGGAGTTGGTGCCCAGACACACCAGGGAGGCGATGAACCCCCGCCGTCTTGCCGGGGCGTACTCGGCCAACATCACGGTGGCGCCCGCGATCTCGGCGCCCGCGCCGAAGCCCTGGAGCAGCCGCAGCCCCACGAGCAGGACCGGGGCGAGCAGGCCCACCTGCTGGTAGGTGGGCAGGGCACCGATCAGGGTGGTGGAGACGCCCATCAGGGCGACGGTGATGAACAGGACCTTCTTGGGGCCGAGGCGATCGCCCATGCGGCCGAAGTAGACCGCTCCGGCGAGCCGGGCGACGTACCCGACGCCGTAGGTGCCCATCGCCGCGATCAGGCCGACCGCGGGGTTGAGGTCGGGGAAGAAGATCTGGTTGAACACCAGGGCGGCGGCCAGGGAGTAGAGCTGGAAGTCCATGAACTCCATGGCGGTCCCCAGCCACCCGGACACCGAGGCCTTGGTGAGGTCCCGGGTGCTGCGTTCCCCCTGTCCGGCTGGCGCGGGGGGTGCCTGTTCGGTCATCGGCCGGTCCTTTGTGAAGGGCTTCCACCTGCGAAGAAGTATCGGGGAAACCGTACGTGAACATGTTGGCAACTGACATACAAGCACTGCCATACCAGTGGCGTCAATGCCGGTAGACTCCCCTCATGGCCGACCAGAACCGGTCCGGGGGACCCCTGCTGTCCGCGCGGGACCGCACCCTGGAGACCATCCGCCGCGCGATCATCACCCTGGAACTCAAGCCGGGGACGCCCCTGTCGGAGAACGAGCTCGCCACCGAGCTCGCGGTGAGCCGCACACCCGTGCGCGAGAGCCTCATCCTGCTGCGCGAGGAGGGGCTGGTGGAGGTCTATCCCCAGGTCGGCACGTTCGTCTCACTCGTGGACCCCGAGCGCGTCCGGCAGGCGCAGTTCATCCGGGAGGCGGTGGAGTGCACCTCCCTCGCCCAGGCCCGGCCCCCCTTCTCGGCGGACCACGTCAGCGACCTGCGCGTCCTGCTCGGCGCGCAGCGGAAGGCGGGCGGCGACGGCGACCACGACCGCTTCTTCGAGCTCGACGAGGAGTTCCACCGCTCGCTGCTGGCGCTGGCGGGCAACGAGAGCGCCTGGCGGACGGTGAACGCGGCCAAGGCCCACCTGGACCGGGCGCGGCGGCTGAGCCTGATCGACACGCGTCCGATCGGGGAGCTGGTGGACCAGCACACGCTGGTCGTGGACGCGATCGAGGCCGGGGACACCGGGACGGCGGTGGAGGCGCTGCGCTCCCACCTGCGGGCGGTGTTCGAGGACGTCGGGCGGATCCGGGCCGCGTCACCGGAGTTCTTCTCGGACGGACAGCCCCGCCGCCCCGTCCGCAGGACCGTGACCTCGCTGCGCTAGCCGCCGCCGCGTGGGTCGTCAGCCCCGGGGCCCCGGCGGTCCCGCGGTCTCACCGGCGTTTGCGTCCCCAGCCCGAGCCGTAGCCCCCCGCGTGCAGCGCGAGGAACAGCAGCCCGGCGAGGGTGAGGGTCGTGGTGGTGACCAGGTCCTGGATGTTCTCTCCGAGCAGCTCCAGCAGCAGGGCGAGTCCGAACAGGACGGCGGCGATGGTGGCGAACACGGTTGCCTCCGGGGGGTCGGGGTGGTGTTCGTGTACCCTCCGGCCGCGCGTGTAACCACACTGTCGTCCCGGACGCGCCGGTACGGCCTCCCAGCGGCGCCCGGCCCGTCTGCGGGCGGCTCAGGCGTGGGTCAGGTAGAGGCCCCAGGCCTTGTTTCGTGCCCTGCCTGCCCGGTCCGGCGAACGGGTGACGATTGATCCGCACCGGACGATGTGTTGCCGATCACTCCGCGCGCCCCTAAAATGAACGAGGATCATTTTTCTACGCGGCCGAGGAGACCTCATGGGCAGCCGTCTCAGGAATTACGTCAACGGTGGGTTCGTCGACGCCCACGGGCAGGGGAGCATCGACGTCGTCAACCCGTCGGACGGGAGCGTCGTCGCGGTGTCGCCCGTCTCCGACCACGTCGACGTCGACAGCGCGTTCGCCGCGGCCCGTGACGCCTTCGACGGCTGGAGGGACGTCGTTCCGGCCGAGCGGCAGCGCCTGCTGCTGAAGCTCGCCGACGCGGTGGAAGCCCACACCGGCGAGCTCGTCGAGGCCCAGCACCGCAACACCGGCCAGCCGCGCCGGGTGATCTCCGAGGAGGAGGTCGGGATGGGCGTGGACCACCTGCGCTTCTTCGCGGGCGCCGCCCGCACGCTGGAGGGGCGCGCGGCGACGGAGTACATGGAG
The DNA here is from genome assembly GCF_965343085.1 of Nocardiopsis synnemataformans. Taxonomy (NCBI): domain Bacteria; kingdom Bacillati; phylum Actinomycetota; class Actinomycetes; order Streptosporangiales; family Nocardiopsidaceae; genus Nocardiopsis; species Nocardiopsis synnemataformans. The sequence goes on from NZ_CBDRFA010000003.1 coordinate 137,790, forward strand.
GGCCACACCTCCTACGTCCGACGGGAGCCGGTCGGCGTCGTGGCGCAGGTGACCCCGTGGAACTACCCCCTGCTCATGGCGGTGTGGAAGCTCGGACCGGCGCTGGCCGCGGGCAACTGCGTCGTGCTCAAGCCCTCGGACACCACCCCCGAGTCGACGCTGGTCCTGGCGCGGCTCATCGGGGAGATCTTCCCCCCGGGGGTGGTCAACGTGGTCCTGGGCGACGCCGGCACCGGGGAGCTCATGGTGGAGCACCCCGAACCGGCCATGGTCTCGCTCACGGGCTCGGTGCGCGCGGGCCGCCAGGTGGCCGCGTCCGCGGCCAAGGGCCTCAAGCGGGGGCACCTCGAACTCGGCGGCAAGGCGCCCGCCGTGGTGTTCGCCGACGCCGACCTGCCCGCGACGGCCAAGGCGCTCGTCGAATTCGCGACGTTCAACGCCGGACAGGACTGCACCGCCGTCACCCGTGTGCTGGTCGAGGGCAGCGCGCACGACCGGCTCGTGGAGCTGCTCGCGGACGCGGCCCGCGGGACCGCCACCGGGCACGCCGACGAGGCGGAGAACGACTTCGGCCCGCTGAACAACGCGAGGCACTTCGAGACGGTCAGGGACAAGCTGAGCAGGCTCCCCGACCACGCCACCGTGGTGACCGGGGGAGGACCGGTCGACGGCGCCGAAGGCTACTTCTTCGAGCCGACGGTCGTCACCGGTGTCCGCCAGAGCGACGAGCTGGTCCAGGAGGAGACCTTCGGCCCGGTCCTGACGGTGCAGGCCTTCGAGTCGGAACAGGAGGCCGTGGCGTTGGCCAACGGGGTGGACTACGCGCTGGCCTCCAGCGTCTGGACCTCCGACCACGGCACCGCGATGCGCCTCACGCGCGCGCTCGACTTCGGCTGCGTGTGGGTGAACACGCACGTGCTGCTCACCGCGGAGATGCCCCACGGCGGTTTCAAGTCGTCCGGGTACGGCAAGGACCTCTCGCTGTACTCGGTGGAGGAGTACACCCGGGTCAAGCACGTCATGCACGCGCTCCAGGTCTGAGACGGCACGCCCGCGGCGGTACCGCCCCTCAGCCGGTGGCGTCGGCGAACCTCTCGCGCAGACCGCCGATCAGCGCGTCGAGCGCGAGCTCGAAGGCCCGGTCGGCGGCCGCGCGGGGGTCCCGCGGCCGCTGCGCCACGAACCGGGTGAAGGTCGGAGCCAGGTCCTGGAGGTCGCCGGGGTCGAAGATGTCCGTCGGTGCGGACGCGTCGTAGGCGGCCCCGAAGACGAGCGCCTCGATGCCGACGATGATGTCCACGGCGTCCGCGCCGACGATCCCGGCCTCACTCAGGCCGCGGGCGACCCGTTCGTACATCCGCAGCGTCTGGGGCGAGTCCGCGACGGGGAGGACCGCCATGAGCGGAATGAGCTCGGTGTGCTGCGCGAAGCAGAGCCGGTAGGAGTGCGCCCAGTCCCGCAGCGCCTGGTCCCAGGACTTCGTGGCGAAGGAGGAGCAGTCGATCTGCTCGTTGATGCGGTCCTGGACCAGCACCAGCACGTCACGCTTGGAGGAGACGTGGTTGTAGAGCGCCGAGGCGGAGACCCCGAGCTCACGCGCCAGCGACGCCATGGTCAGGTGCTGGTAGCCCCGGTCGACCACGATGCGGATCGCGTCCTGCGCGACGCGTTCGCGGGACAGGATCGGCGAGGAAGGTCTGCCCCTGCTTCGTCCGCTGGGCGGTTGCTGACTCAATGACGCCTTCCCTCTGTTGTCGCCGTGGGGCACCGAAACGGTCCTCCCCAAGTCTAGAAGCGCCGTAACCACACCGGGTCTGGGCGGTCGGATGACCGCGCCCGGCGGCCAACCCGTGCCATCGGCCCATGTCATCGACCGTTTTCTTCGGCTCACACCTCTTGACAGCGGAGCCGTCTTGTCCATTAATGAATCATGTTCATTTTGATGTACGGAGGAACACACCCATGAGTGGCACACACGTCATCGGCAGCGCCGAGACGCTCGAACGCGACGTCGTGGTCGTGGGCGCCGGACCGGCCGGACTGATGGCCGCGCGCACACTCCAGGCCGCGGGCCGGTCCGTCGCGGTCCTGGAGGCCCGAGACCGCGTGGGCGGCCGCACATGGTCCCGGCAGGTCGAGGGCGCCTTCCTGGAGGTGGGGGGACAGTGGGTCTCGCCCGACCAGACCGAGCTGCTCGGCCTCCTCGACGAGCTGGGCATGAGCACCTTCCCGCGCCACCGGGAGGGGGCCAACGTCTACCTCGCCCCGGACGGCTCCCGGCACGAGTACACGGGGGACATGTTCCCCGCGGGCGAGGCGACCGTGGCGGAGACCAAGCGCATCATCGCGGCCCTGGACGAGCTCGCCGCGGACATCGGCGCGGAGCGCCCCTGGGACCACCCCCGCGCCCGTGAGCTCGACACCGTCTCCTTCACCGAGTGGCTGCGCCGCCAGAGCGACGACGAGGCCGCCCGGGAGAACATCGGCATCTTCATGGCCGGGGGCATGCTGACCAAGCCCGCCCACGCGTTCTCGGCGTTGCAGGCGGTCCTCATGGCCGCCTCGGCCGGATCCTTCTCCCACCTCGTGGACGAGGACTTCATCCTCGACCGCCGTGTCGTCGGGGGCATGCAGTCCGTCTCCGAGACGATGGCCGACGCGCTCGAGGACGGCACGGTGTTCCTGGAGAGTCCGGTCAGGACCATCCGCTGGAGCGAGGGCGCCGGGCACGACGGGGACGACGGCGGCCGGGTCACGGTCTGGTCCGACCGCGTCACCGTGCGGGCCCGCCGCGTGGTCGTGGCCGTGCCGCCCAACCTCTACTCGCGCATCTCCTTCGAGCCCGCGCTCCCGTGGTTGCAGCAGCAGATGCACCAGCACACCTCGATGGGCCTGGTCATCAAGGTCCACGCGGTCTACGAGACCCCGTTCTGGCGGGACCGGGGGCTCTCCGGCACCGGCTTCGGCGCGAAGGAGCTGTGCCAGGAGGTCTACGACAACACCAACCACGGGGACACGCGCGGGACCCTGGTCGCCTTCGTCTCGGACGAGCTCGCCGACGGCCTCCTGCGTCAGGACGCCGAGGAGCGCCGGAGCGCGATCCTGCGCTCGCTCGCGAACTACCTCGGCGACGAGGCGCTCGAGCCCCTCGTCTACTTCGAGTCCGACTTCGCCTCCGAGGAGTGGACCCGCGGCGCGTACGCGGCCAGCTTCGACCTCGGAGGCCTGCACCGCTACGGAGCCGACCAGAGGGAGCCCGTGGGCCCCCTCCACTGGGCCTGCTCGGACCTCGCGGCCGAGGGCTACCAGCACGTCGACGGCGCCCTCCGCCAGGGCAGGCGTGCGGCCGAGGAGGTCCTCGGTGCTCCCCTCGGCGCGGGTGCGGCGCCGGTCAGGTGATCGGCTCCCGGGGCCGGCGCACCGCGCACGAACCCCACCCCCTGGTGAGCGCGCTCCGCGCGGCTCACCGGTTCCCGCGGCGCCGGCCCACCGGCGCCGAGACCGACTCCGGCGACGACAGGAAAACCCATGACGGACACGACAGGACAGCCCGCGAAGGCGGGCGGCGACGCCCCGACCCACCAGAAGGGCCTCAGCAAGGGAGCGATCGGGCTCCTGGGAGGCCTGGTCATCGGCGTCTCCACCATCGCCCCGGCCTACACCCTCTCGGGGACCCTGGGCCCCACGGCCTCCGCGGTCGGTGAGCACCTGCCCGCGATCCTGCTGGTCGGCTTCGTCCCGATGCTGCTGGTGGCGATCGGCTACCGCCAGCTCAACAGGGCGATGCCCGACTCGGGCACCACCTTCACCTGGGCCTCCCGGGCCTTCGGCCCCTGGGTGGGGTGGATGGCCAGCTGGTGTCTGCTGGCAGCGACCATCCTGGTGCTGTCCAACCTCGCCGGGATCGCCGTCGACTTCTTCTACCTGGCGATCTCGCAGCTGAGCGGTCAGGAGTGGATCGCCGGCCTCACCCGCAACGTCCCGGTCAACATCGTGACCTGCCTGGCCTTCATGGCCCTCGCGGCCTGGATCTCCTACCGGGGGCTGGAGGCCACCAAGACGTTCCAGTACGTCCTGGTCTCGTTCCAGGTCGTCGTGCTGGTGTGGTTCTCGGTCGCCGCGCTCGCCCAGGCCACCTCCGGGTCCGGGTTCGACGCCACGGCCGTGCGGCTCGAGTGGTTCAACCCGTTCGGCGTCGAGTCCTTCTCCGCCTTCGCCGCCGGTGTCGCCCTCTCGGTCTTCGTCTACTGGGGCTGGGACGTGGTCGTGACCATGAACGAGGAGAGCCGCGGCACGACGACGACCCCGGGCAAGGCCGCCATCGTCACCATCCTCGTGATCGTCGCCCTCTACACCGTGGTGTCCGTGGCCACGCTCTCCTTCGCGGGGGTCTCCACCGGTGAGTTCGGGCTGGGCAACCCCGACATCCAGGAGAACGTCTTCGCCGCGCTGGCCGGCCCGGTCATGGGCCCCTTCGCCGTCCTGATGTCCCTGGCGGTGCTGTCCTCGTCGGCCTCCTCGCTGCAGTCCACGATGATCTCGCCGGCGCGGACGATGCTCGCCATGGGCCACTACGGAGCACTCTCCCCCAGGTACGCGCGGGTCAGCCCGGTGCACCGCACCCCCGGCTACGCCACCGTCGTGGCGGTGGTCATCGCCTCCGTCTTCTACGCGGTCATGCGGGTGCTCTCCGAGAACGTCCTGTGGGACACGATCACCACGCTGGGCATGATGGTCTGCTTCTACTACGGGGTGACCGCCCTCGCCTGCGTCTGGTACTTCCGACGCGAGGCGACCGCGTCGTTGGGCAGCCTGGTGACCAAGCTGGTGGCACCCCTGCTCGGCGGGCTCCTGCTGCTCGTCTTCTTCTTCCAGACCGCCTGGGACTCCATGGACCCCTCCTACGGCTCCGGATCGCAGATCGGCGGCGTCGGGCTGGTGTTCGTCCTGGGCGTCGCCATCTTCGCCCTGGGGGGTGTGGCCATGGTCGTCCAGTACCTGCGCAGCCCCGAGTTCTTCCGGCGCCGGTTCGTGACCACGGAGTACCCCACGCAGGACTGACGCCCCGGCCCGGACCCCACCGCTCCGGCGCCCCGTTCGACGACAAGGACTGACATGTTCGCTCACAGCTGCGCCGAGGAGCCGTCCGCCACGGTGATGCCCCCGGAGTGGGCGCCTCACGAACGCACCTGGATGGCCTTCCCCCCGGCCAACGAGACCTTCGGCCCGCCCGGAAGCGAGACCCTGAGCCGTGCGCGCGCGGCCTGGACGGCGGTGGCCCGCACGGTCGCCGGGTACGAGCCGGTGACCGTGGTGGTCGCGCCCGGGGACGCCGAGCAGGCCGCAGCGCTGCTCGGTCCGGGCGTGGACACCGCGGTGGTGCCCCTGGACGACGCCTGGCTCCGGGACACCGGCCTGACCTTCGTCCACGGTCCCGACGGGCGGGTGCTCGGCGTCGACTGGACCTTCAACGGCTGGGGCGCCCAGCGGTGGGCGGTTTGGGAGTCGGATCGGCTCGTGGGACGCGGGATGGCCGAGCTCGCCGGGGTGCCCCGGATCCCGAGCAGCCTGGTCAACGAGGGGGGCGGCTTCTGCGTCGACGCCTCCGGCACGGTCCTGCTGACCGAGACCGTCCAGTTGGACGCGGCGCGCAATCCGGGGCTGAGCAAGGGCGACATCGAGGCGGAGGTCTACGCGAGGCTGGGCACGGGTCACGCCGTCTGGCTGCCCCGGGGGCTGACCCGCGACTACGGCGAGTTCGGCACCAGGGGACACGTCGACATCGTGGCGAGCTTCACCGAGTCGGGCACCGTGCTGCTCCACCGGCAGGACGACCCCCGACACCCGGACCACGAGGTCACGCGGTGCCTGCGCCGGGTCCTGGAAGGCGCCGTCGACGGGCGCGGCAACCCGCTGCGCGTCGTCGACGTGCCGGCACCCGAGACCCTGACCGACGAGGACGGGGAGTTCGTCGACTGGTCCTACATCAACCACTACGTCGCCAACGGGGTCGTGGTGCTGTGCGCCTTCGACGACCCGCGGGACGAGGACGCCGCGCGGATCCTGGCCGAGGCCTACCCGGGGCGCGACATCGCACAGGTCGACGCCCGCGACATCTTCCGTTTCGGCGGCGGCATCCACTGCATCACCCAACAACAGCCGACCAGCCGCGAGCAGGGGAGGACACTCTGATGGAGCCCTACGACGTCGTCGAGGCCACGATCCCGCGGTTGCGCGAGGACCTCGAGCGGGGGCGGGTCACCAGTGAGGCGCTGGTGCACTGCTACCTGGCGCGCATCGCCGCCTACGACCACGCCGGGACCACGCTCAACGCCGTGGTGGTGATGAACCCCCGTGCCATCGAGGAGGCCCGTGCCTCCGACGCCCGGCGGGCGCGCGGGCGGACCCTGGGGCCGCTCGACGGGATTCCCTACACCGCCAAGGACAGCTACCAGGTGCGCGGGCTGACGGTCGCGGCCGGGTCGCCCGCGTTCGAGGACCTCGTCGCCCAGCGCGACTCGTTCACGGCGCAGTGCCTGCGGGAGAGCGGGGCCGTGCTGATCGGACTGACCAACATGCCGCCCATGGCCAACGGGGGCATGCAGCGCGGTGTCTACGGGCGTGCCGAGAGCCCCTACAACGGGGACTACCTGACCTCGGCCTTCGCCTCGGGCTCCTCCAACGGCTCGGGCACGGCCACGGCCGCCAGCTTCGCGGCCTTCGGGCTGGCGGAGGAGACCTGGTCCTCCGGGCGCGCGCCCGCCTCCAACAACGCCCTCTGCGCCTACACCCCGTCCTGGGGGGTGATCTCCATCCGGGGGAACTGGCCGCTGGTGCCCACCATGGACGTCGTGGTGCCCCACACCCGCACCATGACCGACATGCTGGAGCTCCTGGAGGTGATCGTCGCCGACGACGCCGAACCGCGCGGGGACTTCTGGCGCAGCCAGCCCTGGATCGACGTCCCGGCGGCCTCGCGGGTCCGGCCGGAGTCCTTCACCGACCTGGGCTGCGAGGGCCCGGAGCGGGCGCGGACGGTCCTGGAGGGCCTGCGGATCGGAGCCCCGCGGCTCTACATCGGCGAGGACCCCGCGGCCGGCACCGCGGAGCACCCCGGCATCGGCGGTCCCACGGGACGACCGGTGCTCACCCGGCCGAGCGTGCTGCGGCTGTGGGAACGGGCGCGGGCCGACCTGGAGGGGTTCGGCGCCCTCGTGCGGGAGACGGACCTTCCCGTGGTGACCAACTACGAGGGGGATCGGCCGGGCGCCCCCACCATCAGGACCCGCGGGCTGGTGAGCCCGGAGTACCTCCACCGTGAGATCCTCGACCTCTCCGCCTGGGCCTGGCAGGACTTCCTGCGCGCCAACGGCGACCCCCGTCTGAACGACCTGAAGCAGGTCGACGGCGCCCGGATCTTCCCGCACGAGCCGGGCACCCTCCCGGACCGCTACGACGGGTTCGACGACGACATCGCCGTCTATCCGGAGTTCGCGCGCCGTACGGGGACCACCTCCCTCACCGAGATCCCGCACCTGGAGGAGGGGCTCAGAGGCCTGGAGAGGACGCGCCGGGTCGACTTCGAGGACTGGCTGGACCGCCTGGGGCTGGACGCGATCGCCTTCCCCGCCGTGGCCGACGTCGCGCCGGCCGACTCCGACGTGAACCCCGAGTCCGCCGACATCGCGTGGCGCAACGGTGTGTGGGTCGCCAACGGCAACCTCGTCTGGCGCCACCTGGGCATCCCCACGGTGACGGTGCCGATGGGCACGATGCCCGACACGGGCATGCCGGTGGGGCTGACCTTCGCCGGACGCGCCTACGACGACGCGCGCCTGCTCAGGATCGCGGCGGCCTTCGAGGCGACCGGGAACCGCCGTCAGGAGCCGCCCCGGACCCCGCGCCTGTCCTGACCGGCCGGGGGAGGGGCCGGTGCCGATGAGCATCCGCCGTTCCGTCGCGGGGCCTTTCATGATGGTCGGGCACGTCCGCCCAGCGTGCCCCGGGCGGACCCGGTTCCGCTCCCCTCGCGGGGAGCAGGGCTCAGTAGTCATCGCCTCCGTAGGACGAGGAACCCCCGGAGGAGGACGACGAGTCGCGGGACGAGGAGCCGCCGGAGTACGGGGATTCGTGGAACGGGGAGCTGTCGGAGGCGTACGGCGAACTGTGCGAGGAGTCGCCGGAGACCGAGGAACCCCTGGACGACCGGTGACCCGGGTACGACGGGGTCCCACCACCCCACCCCGCGCGCCCGGCGGTCCACTCCTCCGCGTCGGCGACAGTGATCGTCTCCGCGCCGCCCTTGGAACCGGAGTTCTCGTACTCATGGAAGATCTGTTCGGCGAGAGCGCCCACACCGCTGACCGCCGCGCCCGTGGCGGCAGTACGGGAGACGGCCTCCCTCCAGGCGCTGGCGCGCTGATGCTGGTTCAACGCCCTGTAGACGGGGGGTACGCGCCGGGCCGAGGCGAGGGATCCCTTCTGCGCCGCCCTCTGGTGCAGGATGAGCGCGCCCTTCCAACGTCTTCTGGCCTCCAGGGAGCGGCCCATCAGGTACATAGCGTGCACGTTTCCAGCGGCGGCCTTGCTTCCCCACCTGCTCTTCCGGAAGGAGAGCCGGTCGCCTGAACGTTCCGCCCGGTTATGGGGCAGGCCCGCGAGGAGTTCGTGGAGCTTCTCGGGCCTGTCCTCCTCGCCCAGGAACTCGTCGAGCAGCCGCAGGAGCCGACGTTCGTCGACCCCCCACGTCTCCAAGCAGGCGTGCAGGAACATCGCGTTCCCGTCGCCCTGTTCGGCTGCCACGTCGAACCAGAACAGCGCCCCGCTCTCGTCGCACGCCCGGTAGGCCAGGAGCCCCGCCAGGTGGGCCTCTGTCCTCTCTCCCGCGTCGTGGGCCCGGCGCAGCCAGTCGCCGGCCTCGTCCGCCGCGGAAGGGTCCTCTCCGTCCAGGGCGATCCGCGCGAGCACCGCACCCAGACGCGCCATCGCCCGGGGATCCTCGTCCGCGACCGCCTGCCGCAGGAAGGGGAGGGCCCCCGACCGGTCACCCGACCTCAACGTCAGGAGGGCCTTGCCGAGGTTGGCCTCCGGGTGCTTCGGGAAGCGTTCGAGGAACCGCGCCCAGGCGTGCTCGGCGACGGTGAACCGTTCGGTCTCGTAGGCGGCGAAGCCGAAGGTCGACAGGTACGCCAACGGGATCCGGTGCGGGATCAGGCTCCACACCACCTCGGGGACCTCGGCCGCGTCCGGTTCCTGGAGTACGTGGGAGACCAGGTGGTGGAATGGCTCGTAGGTCCTCTCGCCCACGCGGGACAGACAGCCTGCGGCGAGGTAGCGGTCCACCTCGTCCAGCCACACCACCGTGTTCCGGGGCGACGCGGACAGATCGGCGATGGCCGTCAGGGACTGTTCGTCGCTCGGGACGATCAGGCGGCGGTCGGGGACGGTCCGGCGAATCGCCTCGTAGGCCGACCGCGTCTTGCCCTACACGGACTCGCCTTCGAGGACGACCAGTCCGCCCGCCAGGATCGCGCGGTCCAGCGCCGCGTCGAAGGAGCGCGGTACGTAGGAGGGCATCGGCTCCTCCCGCGCGCCGGACTGCTTCGCCCTGCGCACCCCGAGCGCTCACCCGTCCGTCCAGTCCCGGACACGGTCGCGTTCGGGGACCCGTTCAGCCCTGCGCTCGGTCTCCATCTCCTTGCGACGGCGTTCCATCCATCCCTCGAACAGGGTGCCCAGGGGTTGGGTGGGCAGGGCGACGAGGAACGCCGCACCGGCGATCACGTAGGGCCAGATCCCCGAGGGGTCCGGGATGAGAGAGATCCCCGCCATGAGGGTTCCGAGGACCACGATGCCCAGGACGATGCCGGCGAAGCGCCGTCGTCTTCTCGTCATGTTGAAGTGGCTCCTTCCAGGGGGCGGGACGGGCCACGAGTGTCCCCGGTTCCTTCTTCCCTCCCACGATCGGGCTCACGCTTCCCGAACACCGAGCCGCGCCCACCCGTGTGGGGTCGGGGCCCGTCCCCGGGCGGAGCACCCGTCAACCCAGGGGCTTGCTGAAGGCGCCCTCGAAGAGCTCTACCGTGGAAACAGCGAAAGCGGGCTCCGAGAGGAACCCGCTTCGAAGACGATCTCCCAGACATCTCCCAGTCTGGGCCGAACGTTCTTTACCTACATGTCAGATAACCCTCTGACCCGGGGTGATGCTGGTGGGCGATACAGGATTCGAACCTGTGACCTCTACCGTGTCAAGGTAGGTTCGGGGTTTGGGTGACCTGCGCCATTCCGCGTATGAGCAGTTCAGAGGCCGTCCCCGGGAGCCGTTCGAGGCTGTTAGGAGCGGTTGGGAGATCTTGCGGTCTCCATTTCGTCTCCATGGTGTGGAGGCGGTGCGGCTGTCTCCATCCCGGCCCGGAAAGGGCAGGGACAGACCCAACAAGGTAGTACTCACCTTGCGAATGGCTCCCTCACACGGTCCCTGACCTGTGAGGGATGGTGAATGACGATGGCGGCCTCCACATGGTCGCGATGGGTCACGGTGGGCGCGGTGCTGGTCCTGGCACTGATCGCCGCGGTGGTGTCCTACTCCCACATGTACGAACTCGCGCTGCGTCATGGTGAGCCCGAGTGGCGCGCGGCCCTGTTTCCGCTGTCGGTGGACGGGATGATCGTGGGCGCGTCGATGACGCTGTTGAGCGACGCCCGCAACGGCCGCAAGGGCGGTCTGCTGCCGTGGACTCTGTTGATCGTCGGGTCGGGCGCCTCCCTGGCTGCCAATGTCGCGGTGGCCGACCCCACACTGTGGTCTAGGATCATCCACGCCTGGCCGAGCTTCGCGCTGATCGGTGCGTACGAACTGCTCATGCGCGAGTTCCGCACCGTGGCGCGGAGCGTACGCACTGGGTCCACAGACGATGAGCAGGCTCGCTCGTTGGCCTCAGGGACGGAGGCTCCGGAAGAACACACCGCTGTCGGATCGGGTACTTCGCGGAGCGCTGATCTCCAAGTCCTGCACGGTAGAGATGCCGCGGTTTCTGAGGAGACGGTCCTGTCGCCGTTCCAGGCTCGGGCATGGCGGTGGGCTCTGGAACGCCAACGGGAAACGGGTGAGTTGCCGAGCGGTCGAGAGATCGCGGCGCGCTTCGAGCGTAAGGAGCGCTGGGGTCGGTTGGTCAAACAACAGGGGCAGCGCCAAGGCGCTCGCGCTGATCTCTGCGGAAATCGTTCAGGGAATAGCAAGGCGGGAAGCTTGCTCATGGATGCCTGATGTGCTCTGGATGGAGAGAGAGCGTTTCTCGCCAGTGCGAAGAGTGGCCCTTTCGTCTCTGTCTGGTGCGCCGCGGAGTCATTCCTCGCAGTTGAACAGCGCGAGTAGGTGGCGAACTGTCGTCTTTTCGTGGAAGGCTGGAAATCGCAGTCTATTTCTATGGGAGTTCTCTGTTTGGTTACTGTGAAGCAGTGCTTCTAGCGTGACAGCGGCCATAACCCTGTATGTCACGGCCATCAAAGAGCGCAGCGGTCTTCATGATGAGACATCAATGCTGCCTTGTCATGACATGGGTGGATAATTCCTGGATGTCGGCCAGTCATGCCTCTAGTGGGCTGACTGGGGACTTCGTGCCGTATAGATGCCACGGCGTGAGTAATCGCTCGAGGCATCGCCCAACAGAGACTTCGGAATGAGCTTTTGAGAAGCATGAGGCTGATGGTGTTGCAGGGGCGGAAGTAGTCTGAAGTTGGCCATACTTCAATATGGGCCATTGCTTATGCGGGTTATGTTCCTCGTCTGCTCTTGTGGATTCCTGCTGTCGGTCACATAATCTCGCTCTGAAGCTGGTGAACCGGTAGCGCGTCAGGAGCCTCTTTGTCTGAGCTGGAAGCGACCCTGCGACGTCTTGTTGATTCGTCGTCCGTGGCAGTGAGTTCAGGGGACCACCTCGCTGGAAAGGTGGGAACGGCGATCACCCGGGACGACGAGCGCCACAAGGAAAAGCAACAGGAACCGCCGCGCCGGAAACCACGACTCGCCCCTCTTCCCCAGATGAAGAGGGCATCCGTTGGTGTGGCTCCTCTGAGCGTTCTCCATGCTCTGGGAAGGGCGATCTCTCTGGACAGGCAGGGATCGGCCCGGGGGCTCGCCGAGCACTGGGGCTGCCTGAAGTACGTGCTGGCACTGGACGGGAGCCGGAAGCAGGACCACATGACCCTGTCATCGGAGGGGCGGTCCACCCAGCGCCAGCACAAGACAGTCCAGGCCCACGAACTCGGCGTCGGTTTCGGGGTCGTGGCCGCCGAACACATCCTCCGGGAGCGCTATCGAGACCACCGTGTCTCCATCGTCCCCGCGGAAGTCGCCCTGCGTGCCGGATGGCCGCTGACGGGTCTGCGGTACCGTCCTCGTTTCTTCGCCGAGGTGTGGAGGCCGGGGGAGCGGGCCAAGGTCCTCCCCGTCGTCTGCAAGGGGCACCACGGTCGTCAGAGTTCTTCGTATCCGCAACTGGCCTCCGCTTCGGCCCACGTGGAGGCGGTGCACATCGGCCCGTGGAACGAGACCCCGGCCCTGGTTCTGAGCACGGAACTGAGCATGAAGGGGTCGATCGTCGTACACGCGCTTGCCGCGGACGGCGACGGGGGAGTCCTTCCGGCAGGGGAGGAGGAGTTGAACTCCTCGTCGCGTGACCGCTCCATGCCCCCTCAGATCACCAAACCAGCCGAAGGCGGCACCCCGGAGGAAGGTCTGCCCGGCTTTCACGTGCTCTCCCAGCACACCGGGTGGTTCCGGACGGTCCTGGCCCGTACGGACGCCGCCGGACTGGTGGCTTTCACCGGTGACAGTAGTGCTACCGCGCCCCACCTCACCAAGCATCAGGGGCGTGAGTACTACACACGGCAGTCGCATGCCGCTATCAGCAGTGTCCGAAACATAAAAGACACGCTTCTCGGTATCCCTTGTGTGGGAACCGAACACGTGTTCCGCCTCAACGGTGACCGCGTCGAGGCCTTTTCTGGACTCGCCGAAGACCTGTTCAACGCCCTTGCGCAGGGCCGCGTGGACAAGTACCGACGCGAAGTCGATGCCCAGTACGAGCGTCATCCTTACGCGCGGTGGGACCGGTCCTGGGAGGGTGCGGTCTCTGTGCGGCCAGACGGATCCGTGCTGGCGATCCGCCGCCTCAAGCCCTAGAGACGCTGTCGGAGAGGTGGGAAAACCTGTTGAGGGGCTCTGGTGGAGCAGCACGGGTCTGGCTGTGGGCGGTCTGGCAGGACGGGGCCGCCCCGCGGGGACGTCTGAGCACTTTCTGCGCAGGCATAACGGGATGACAGGTGTGCCAGGGCCGCTCGGTCACCCTCGACTGTCACCCATCGCATGACGCAGCGTTCCATGAGGCCTCTGCCCGCCAAGTGGAAGACAGGAGAACTCCTGGTGGGGTGGAGGTGGGGTTGAAAGAGGGACGCCCGTGGGCGCCCCTCGGTGACCGTTCCCGTTGTCCGGTGGACAGGACTCGCGGCGTCCTGGCCGGGTTTTTCGTGTTGTCGAGCGACCTTCCCCGCCCCCCAGCGGCTTGGTGCAGCTTGACTGGGGGTCAAGGGGTCGTGGGTTCACATCCCGCCGTCCCGACAAAGAAGTAGCAGGTCAGCGAGGGGTCCACCGGAAGGTGGGCCCCTTTCTGCGTTCCCGGTGGGGTGGAAGCGGGGCTGTAACCGGGGCATGCGGACCGTCAGCCCACGTCGTTGAGGACGTTGTCCATGGCCTTAGCTGCGGAGCGGCGCACCGGTCTCAGCTGGTGGCGGTAGACGCGTTCGGTGGTGTCGGTGCCGTCGTGTCCCACGAGCAGTGAGATCTCCTCGATGCTCACACCGTGGTCCGACAGCAGGGACACGAACGTGTGCCGCAGCTCGCGCGCGGTCCATTCCTTGTCGTTGAGTCCTGCCCTTCTGCTGATCCTTCTCAGATCCCGTAGGACATTGTGGCGATCCAGCGGTGTTCCGTTGCCAGTGCAGAACACCAGCCCCCGGCCGCCACGAGGCGTTCACGGGCCTGCGTCACCCGATGGGCGTTGACCGCCGTGACGGCGATGGTGGGCAGATCCGGGAGCACCGTGACCGTCGGGTCTTGGTGTCCCCGTCGCCGCGTACCGACGTGCACACGTGGATCGCGGGGATCTCGTCCGCGGTGTCGACAGGAGTCACTTGACAGTTCAAGTGAACTCCTCTAGTTTTCTGTTGAAGCTTCAAGTCATTCGGAGAGGGGTCGACACTCGTGAACGTCGTTTTGTGGGTCATCGCTGGTCTGCTGGCCGTCACATTCTTGCTGGCCGGGCTGATGAAGGTGATCCAGTCGAAGGAGAAGCTGGCCGCCTCGGGCATGGCCTGGACGGAGGGTTTCTCCGCCGGTGCGGTGAAGGGGATCGGTGTTCTGGAGGTGCTCGGCGCGATCGGGCTGGTCCTTCCCCCGGTCCTGGGCGTCGTGCCGATCCTGGCGCCGTTGGCGGCTGCGGGGTTGGGAGTGATGATGCTCGGCGCCGCGATCGTCCACGCCCGCCGCAAGGAGAACCAGATGGTCGCCGTGAACGCCGTCCTGCTGCTCCTGGCGGCCGTCGTGGCCTGGGGCAGGTTCGGCCCCTACTCCTTCTGATCCTGACAGGACCACGTCCCGAGCGGCACAGGACCGATTTCTGGAGCCTGTCGTGCGCGCACGCAACGCTCCCGCGCGCGAGGCCAGGTCCGCCGTCTCCGATCCGCCCGTCCCCGAGGCCACCGACGGCTCCGCGCGCGGAAGGACCGTCTTCAGCGTGAACGACTGAGCGCACCCCCGTCCGATACCGGACAGTACGCAGTCCGCCCCGACCGCGGAGCGGACTGAGGGCAAGACCCGCGAAAGGAACCTTCCACCATGATCGTCGTCACCGCAGCCACCGGCCAACTCGGCCGCCTCGTCGTGGAGAACCTGCTTACCAAGGTCCCCGCCGAACAGATCGTCGCGGCCGTTCGCACTCCCGCGAAGGCCGCAGACCTCGCCGAGCGCGGCGTGCAGGTCCGCGAAGCCGACTACGACCGCCCCGAGACACTCCAGGCCGCAGTCGCCGGCGCCGACAGGATCCTGCTGATCTCGGGCAGCGAGATCGGCGGCCGGGTCCCGCAGCACCAGGCGGTCATCGACGCGGCCAGGAACGCCGGGGTCTCCCTGCTCGCCTACACCAGCGTTCTGCACGCCGACACCTCCACCCTCGCCGTCGCGGCCGAGCACAAAGCCACCGAAGAAGCCATCAAGGCCAGCGGTCTGTCCTACAGCCTGCTGCGCAACGGCTGGTACAGCGAGAACTACATCCCCGCCGCCCAGCAGGGAACGGTGTCCGGCACGATCATCGGCAGTGCGGGCGAGGGTCGGGTCGCTTCGGCTTCGCGCGCCGACTACGCCGCTGCGGCAGCGGTGGTCCTCACCTCTGACGGTCACGGCAACACCGTCCACGAACTGTCCGGGGACACCTCCTGGACCATGGCCGACCTCGCCGCCGACGTCACCGGGATCACCGGCACCTCGGTCGTCTACCGCGACGTCCCCGCCGAGACCCACGTGAAGGCCCTCGTGGAGGCCGGTCTGCCCCCAGAGGTCGCACAGATGTTCGCGGCAATGGACGCGAGCACTGCCGACGGATCGCTGGCGGACACCAGCGGCGACCTGTCCCGGCTCATCGACCGGCCCACCACCCCGCTCCGCGAGACCCTCGCCGAGGCGCTCGTCAACTGAGACCCGGCAGAGCCGTTCGGGCCCGCCCCGGCGGGCGAGCCCGGCACAAGAACGGGATGTTCGCCTCCGCGGCAGGTGCGAGTCCGCAGGGCAGGGCTCGGACCAGACCCACGTGGGACTTGAACTGTCAAGTTAGGGTGAAGGGTATGAATCCTGACGAGCCCCGCTGGCTTGACGCTGAGGAACAGGAGACCTGGCTCGCCATGGCCAGTATGCTGGTCCGCTTCCCGGCCGCTCTCGACTCCCAACTCCAGCGCGACGCGGGTATCTCCCACTTCGATTACCAGGTCCTCGCGGGCCTCTCCATGGCTCCCGAACACACTCTTCGGATGAGCGATCTCGCCGACTTCGCCGAATCCTCCCTCTCCCGCCTCTCCCACACCGCCAGGCGGTTGGAGAGCAAAGGGTGGCTCACCCGCACGCCCGACCCCGAGGACGGCCGGTACACCCTGGCCGTCCTGACCGACGCGGGCTGGGACAAGGTCGTCGCCACCGCACCCGGACACGTCGCGGAGGTACGACGCCTCCTCATCGACTCACTGACGAAGGCACAGTACAAACAGCTGAGGGAGATCAGCCTCCGCGTCAACAACGCGATCGGCCCCCAGAGCACCTGTCCGGGAGCGGGTACGACCTGACCGGCGCGGCCGTCGGTCGACGGAGCGTAAGCCACGAGGACCAGTCCTCACCATGCAGCAGACCCGAACCACCGCACACATGTGCCCTCAGTAGATGGGGAAGACCACCGTGACCGACCCGTTCCGCCCCGAGACACCCGCCGGCGCCTATGACGCTTTCCTCCCCGAAGCCCTCACCCGGGCGGCCACCCAACCGGAGTGGACCCCGGCCGACGGCCCCCTGCCTTCCCTCTACCTCAGCCACGGCGCCCCGCCGCTGTTCGACGACGCCGTCTGGATCCGTGAACTGTTCGACTGGGCCCAGTCGATGCCCAAACCCAAGGCCATCGTCATCGTCTCCGCGCACTGGGAGGACGCCCCGCTTCTGCTGTCCGCCCCCGCGGCCCAGACGCCCCTGGTCTACGACTTCGGCGGTTTCCATCCCCGCTACTACCAGATGCGCTACGGCACCCCCGACGCCAGCCGCCTCACCGCTCGCATCACCGCGATGATGCCCGACAGCGAGCCCCTGTACCAGCACCCCTCCCGGGGCCTGGACCACGGCGCCTGGGTTCCGCTGATGGCCATGTATCCGCTCGCCGACATCCCCGTCCTCCAGATGTCCATGCCTACCCACGATCCCGGACGACTCCTCGCGCTCGGCCGCCGCCTGGCCCCCCTGCGTGCCGAAGGCGTTCTCGTCGTCGGCTCCGGATTCACGACCCACGGCTTGCGCTTCGCCACCCCCGAGATGTTGTTCGAAGGTGTCGTGCCCAGTTGGTCCTCCGACTTCGACGCGTGGACCGCGGACTCCCTCGCCCGCGCGGACGTCGACGAACTCGCCGCCTACGCCACCCGCGCACCCGGCATGCCCTACGCCCACCCCACCCCGGACCACTTCCTCCCGATCTTCATCACTCTTGGCGCCGCGGAAAATCCCGAAAGGCCCGCCCGGACCGTCATCGAGGGCTACATGTCCGGTTTCTCCAAAAGGTCCTTCGAAATAGCCTGAAGCCGAGAATTCACCGCCTTCGTTTCACCCTTCCACCCCTGGTCGGGCAGTCGCGCACCCACCACGAGTTCACCGCAGGAGCGCGCCTGGCGCGATGGCGGCCCCGCGGAACCTGGCCAGCGGCGTCCTGAAGGTGGACGGGGCGGACAACATCACCAAGAGCCCCCGCGCGATCCGTGACCTACCCGTTCGAGCGAGCCCTGCCCGGCCGTCGTCTCGCCTGCTCCGTGGGCACGCATGTGCGGGCAGGTCGGTAGGGGCCCGTGTCGGTTAGGAGTCCGTGCCGGTTCTCAGTCCCCGTCGGCAGTGGCCGGAGGAAGCCGAGGGCAGTAGCCCGGCTGAATGGCCTCCAGTACGCGATGGCCGATCTGCTGGAGTTGGCGCACCTGGGTCGCCGACAAGTTGTCGAACACCAGACGCCGCACCTCCTCGACGTGGCCGGGAGCGGTGGCGACGACCTTGTCCCAGCCGTCGTCGGTCAGGACGGCGAGGGTGGCTCGGCCGTCATCGGGGTCCGGCCTCCGCCGGAGCCAGCCACGGCCCTCGAGCCGAGACGCTATGCGCGAGAGGTGTGAAAGCCTGACGTGGGCCATTTCAGCGATCTGGCTCATCCGGGCCGTGCGCTCAGGAGACATCGAGAGCCAGGACAGCACCTGGTACTCGACGTGGCTGATGCCGGCGTCGCGCTGGAGCTGTGCGTCCAGGGTGCTCGGGAGCGCGATCATCATCCCGGCGAGTTCGATCCACGCCTTCGACTGTTCCTGGCCCAGCCATCTCGGCTGCTGGTGCTGGTTGTGGCTCATGCCCCCATGTTACTTGACACGGAAACTAAGGACCAGGCATAGTTACTTTCCGCAGAAACAAACCAATCATGGGAAGAGATCATGTCTCACACCACCACCCCCGAAGCGACCGCCACGCAACGGCCTGGCGCCGTCCTGCCGATCGCTATCGCGATCCTCGCCTCCGCCGTCGTGAACGTCGCGATCTTCTTCGCGTTCGCGGCTGCTGGCGCCAGCTACGAGGCCTCCACCATGCCCGCGCCGGTCGGAGTGGGGAACGTCCTGCTCATGACCATCGCGCCCATGCTGATCGGCATGGGCGTCGCGGCCCTACTGGCGCGCCGGTGGCCGCGGCTGCTCACCGTCGGCCAATGGGTGGGATCCGTTCTCGCCATCGTCACCATCGCGATGACGGCGGCCGGTGGCTTCGCCGCTCTCGGCTTCATCTCGCTCGCCCTCATGCACGTCGTCGTCGCCGCCGCCGTGTTCTTCGGCCTTGGCGCGATCAAGCGCTGACAACGCCCGCGCTCCATCACAACACCATCCAAGGAGCATCATGGCCAGCATCAGCATCCTCGGTACCGGCAACATGGGAACGGCGATCGCCGGCATCTTCGTCGACGGCGGCGCCACCGTGGAATCCATCGCGCACTCTGATGAGCCCACGTCGTTCGCCGGTGACATCGTCGTTCTCGCGGTCCCCTACACGGCGTTGCCCGAGATCGCGGAGAAGCACCGCACGCACCTCGCGGGCAAGACGGTCGTCGACATCACCAACACGGTCGACTTCGCGACCTTCACTCCGGTCGAGTTCGCCGCGGGCAGCGGTGCTGCAAACCTTGCCGCCAAGCTTCCGGAGTCAAAGGTCGTGAAGGCCTTCAACACGAACTTCGCCGCGACGCTCGCCACCAAGACCGTCGGCGCGACGACCACCACCGTCCTGGTCGCCGGTGACGACGCCGACGCCAAGACGGCACTGACCACGGCAATCATTGCGGGTGGCGTGCACGCCACCGACGCCGGCCCTCTGGCGCGCGCCCGCGAGCTCGAGGCCGTCGGCTACCTGCAACTGTCCCTCGCCGCGACCGGGCAGATCGGCTGGACCGGCGGACTGGGCGTGATCAAGTGACCATCGCCGTCACCGAGGCCACCTGACGCCTCGGCCGCCTGACCGTCGAACATCTCCTCGCGCGAGGCATCAACGTCAACGCCACCGGCCGCGGCTAGAACGCAGAGCCCGAACGCCTCCTGAAGCTCGGTGCGCGCCCGGTCAACATCGGGCAGGAGGGGCAGGAGCAGTGGCATGTCCTAGCTGACCCCGAAGGCGATGAGCTCTGCCTGCTCAGGTCTGCCTCAACCCACTCTGACGCTCACCAGCTACGCCTCGGCACCAGGTATCCGGGTCCGCCTGGAAGCCCGGTGTGACGGACGTGCCGTGACCGTGAAGTAGGTGAGGTCTCCGGTGGATGGTTCATCGACCAGAAAACTGAACACCGGAGACCTCGTGGCCGCCCTGGTGGACGCCTTGCCTGAGGAAGGCGTGCGAGCTTGTCTTGACTACGCCTTCTCACGCCTGGATCGGCCCAAGGGGAAGAACCACAAGCGGGACAAGGAGCTGCTGAGGGCGGTTGCGGTGACAGCACGTGCTCACCCCCGCCTCAAGACGGAGGCGCTTCGGTGTATATGCCGGGGTGTTCTTCTGGGAGACATCACAGGGAGAGAAGCACTGGGAGAAGGGCTCCGGCTGCTCTACGAGGACCCGGAGCTGTCGAGAAGCCTCCTCTGCGGATCCTCCGGCCTTCGTTCGGACCACCTCGAGTCCATCGCCCCTGGCTGCTCAGGCACGGGAGACCGCGGAAACACTCGCTTCGGACGAAGGACAGTTCGCCACTCTCAAGAACGCCGTTCTCCACTCCTGCGGGACGCCGACAGCCTCACCTGCAATCGGCTCGCCGTGACCCTCAGCCGCCTGCCGGCCGAACTCTTTCGGACGGATCTTTCCCTCTTGTCCGCTCACACCGACCGCGATGTCCGTGCCGGTTCAGCCGTGATCTGGGTTCGGGTTTCCCATCTGTGGCCCTTTTTGGGGGAGCGTCTGGCTTCGGACGCCGAGCCGTCCGTGCGTCGGGCTCTGGCGTCCGGCCTGGGAGACGAACCCCTGCACAGGCCGGTAGCGGTCAGGCTGCGGGCAGATCATCGGCGCGACGTCAGAACCCTCCTTCCAAAGGCCCAGGCTCTCTGAGCTTTTGTCGCCGGGCTGGCCGTTGTCGCCAGGGGGCGCACGTGCGCCCCCTCGCCAACACCACGCCTGTCTGACCTGTGGCCTCATGCCTTCCCGCAGGAGGTGATCTCCCGAGGCAGCGCGGTCCTACGAGCGCTTGCGGAGGGAAGTGACGCGCGATACGTTGCTAGTAACGCGCGTTAATAAGGTCAGAGCCGACACCGCTCGCCGTAGCACCGAAAGAAACAGAGGGAAAGATGATGGACTTCCTCTCCGCGATCCCGCGCGGGCGGGACGACGCCCCGATCCTGTTGACCCGCGAACCCGTGCTGGAGTTCGACGTCGACGACGTGGACGGGCGGCTGTTCATGCTCGACCGGGACTTCGGGGGAGCGGTGACCGTCAGCTTCTCCAAGCCCATGGACCCGTCGGTGCGCGGCACCGTCACCGTCGACGGTGAGCCCGCCGAGTACGCGCTGAAGTCCGTCGCTCACGTCGGCGGCCTGTGGATGCTGGCGGTGAAGGTCTTCGGACGGCTGATCGTGCCGGGCAGGGAGCACGCGCTCCGCGTCGAGGGCTTCACCGACACCGACGGCAACCGCATGGAACCCCGCGACCTCACGATCCGGACGCGGCCTCGACGCGAGCCCGACCCGGCGTTCGCCGGGAACGAGGCGGTCGCCCTGCGCGTCGCCGAAGAGGGCGTCGTGCTGCTGGAGAACGCCGAGGGCACGCTGCCGCTCGCTCCGGGGCAGCTCAACGTCTTCGGCCACGCCCTGCACGCCTACCGCACCGCGGTGGTGGGCGCGGGCAAGATCAACGCCCGGTACGTCATCGGCCTCCGCGAGGCGGTCCGGGCCAGCGAGCGCTTCACGCTCAACGAGGAACTGTCCGCGTTCTACCAGACGGCGGGTGACGCGGTGCCGGACGGGGAGGTACTGGCCAGGGCGAAGGCGGCCAACGACGTCGGCGTCGTCGTCCTGACCCGGGCGTCCGGCGAGAACATGGACAACAGCTCCGCCCCTGGCGAGTTCCACCTGTCCGACGACGAGGACCGCCTCGTCCGCGCCGTCACGCGGACCTTCGGCCGCACGGTCGTCATCCTCAACACGCCCTATCCGATCGACACCTCCTTCGTCGCCCGCCACGGCGTCGACGCGCTGGTGCTCGCCGGGGTCGGCGGCATGCTGGCCGGACCCGCGCTCCTGCGTGTGCTCGACGGCACGGTCAACCCCTCTGGCAGGCTCCCGGACACGTGGGCCAGGGCGTACGACGACATCCCCGCCAGCCGCAACTTCCACGACTGCGCCGACGGCAGCCCCCGCTACACCGCCGACAGCCAGGTGTGGATCGACACGGTCTACGAGGAGGGGATCTACGTCGGATACCGCTACTTCTCGACCTTCGACGTCGAACCGGCCTACCCCTTCGGGTACGGGCTGAGCTACACGACGTTCTCGGTGGAGTCGGGCGGATTCGCGGCCCCGGCGTTCGGGGACGCGGGTCTGGGTGCCCTGGGCCTCACCGCCACGGTCACCAACACCGGCGGCGTCGCCGGGCGCGAGGTCGTGCAGGTGTACGTCTCCAAGCCCGACGGCGCGATCGAACAGCCCGCGCTCGAACTCGTCGACTTCGGTAAGACCGGCCCGCTCGGCCCCGGCGAGACCGAAACCCTCTCCTTCACGGTCCCGGCGGACACGCTCACCAGCTACGACGAGTCGACGGCGGCCTTCGTGGCCCCCGCGGGGGAGTACGTGGTCCGCGTCGGCAGGTCGGTCGCCGACACCGCGGAGGCGGGACGGTTCACGCTCGACGCCCCCGTCGTCGTGCGCGAGGTCGAACACCGCATGCTGCCGGTCGAACCGGTGACGGTGCTCTCCAAGCACGACCCCGAGGGCACGTTTCCCACGGGTGAGCGCTCGGGCGTCAAGGAGGGCGCGACGGGCTTCACTCCGGCACGTCCTCTCCCGCCGTTCGAGCCCGCTCCCCGCCCCGCCCGCGATGGCGACGGACCGGTGACGTTCGCCGACGTGTGCTCCGCCCCCGACCTGGCCGGGGTGTTCGCCGACGGCCTCAGTGTGGAGGAGCTCGCCCGCCTCGCCGTCTGCGCCCAGGACGGCTGGGGTATGGAGGGCACCGGTGTCGCTGGCATCGTCTTCCAACCCGAGGGTCTGGACATCCCGCATTTCCAGGTCGCCGACGGCAACTCCGGCGTCAACGTGTACACGCCCAACATCGGCTTCCCGACCACGGTCGTCCTGTGCTCGACCTTCGACCGCGACCTCGCGCGCGAGGTCGGCCGCATTCTGGGCGAGGAGGCGCGCGCGTTCGACGTGGACGTCATCCTCGCGCCCGCGCTCAACCTGCACCGGCACCCCCTGAACGGTCGCCACCCCGAGTACTTCTCCGAGGACCCGATCCTGGCCGGCGTCATGGCGGGCTCCTACGCCGAGGGCCTGGAGTCGACCGGTGTGGGGGCCTGCTACAAGCACGTGGCGGCCAACAACGCCGAGGCCTCGCGCAAGCGCAACCAGTCGGTCATCCCGGAGCGGGCGTTGCGCGAGCTCTACCTCAGGGCCTTCGAGGTCGCGATGCGTATCCACCCGGCCAGGACGATCATGACCGGGTACAACGCCGTCAACGGCGTGCACACCGCCGCGGACCCCGAACTCATCGAGGGCGTCTTCCGCGAGGAGTTCGGGTTCGACGGCGCGGTCATGACCGACTGGGGGTCCTACGACACGTGCGACGTCGTCGACATGGTGCTCGGCGGCAACAACTGGATCACCCCCGGCAGCCGCGACGACACGTACACGCGGCCCATCGTCGAGGCCGTCGCCTCGGGTCGCCTGCCGCTCGACCGGTTGCGGGAGAGCGTTGCCCATCTCCTGCGCACCATCGCGGTGCTCAGGCGGCCGGTCTCCTCTCCCCAACCCCCGCAGACGGTCTCATGACCTGACGACGGGGCTTGGAAGCACAGGGACGGCGCAGTGAGCGCCCGTGATCCGTGCCCGCCTTCGCGAAGTCCGGCTCTCCGCCCTTGATCGAGCGGAGAGCCGCGCGGGGCGGACACGGCCGTTCCGTGCACAGGGATCGGCGTCGGGAGGGGGAACGTTCGTACGGTCGGGTACGTCGTCACTACAGTTGTCCCGTCCTCTGCGGGAACCACGGCGGCCCCGTCGCGTTTCCGCCGGAGCGCCCCCGTGCCACCAACGCCTCAGCGGGCGCTGGCGTCGCGTCCACGGGTCTCACCACCTCGTCGGAAAGGCTGCCATGGGAACCCGCACCCGAGCACCCCTTCGGGCCGTACCGTCCACCGCCTCCGACCGTGCTCCAGGACGTGACCGGCTCAACGACGCCCCGCCCCCCAGCCGACCGGCGGACTCCGCGCATCCTCCTCCCACCGACACGGGCAGGGGCGGTCAGTGGCCGCTGTCCTGCGGTGACGGAGTGCGTGTGCTGCTGGTGTCGGACGACGCCGACACGGTGGGCCTGGCCGAGCCGACCCTGGACCTGGCCCACTACAGCGCGGAGACGGTCGCCACGGCCTCGGCCGCGCTGAAACGGATGGAACTGGTTCCGTACGGGCTCATCGTCGTGGACGTGACCGTTTCCGACCTGCTGGACATCCCGCGCCGGAGGCACGGCAACAACGACACGCCCATGCTCTTCCTGGCCGAGAGCACCTCGCTGGAGGTGCTCCTGCCGGAGGTCAGTCTGGCCGGGAAGGACTACGTCACCAAGCCGTTCCGCGTCACCGACTTCCTGGCCCGGGTCTGGCTCCTGACCCGTGGCCGCGGTGAGGGCCGGCCGGTACCGGTTCTGCGCCACGGAGAACTGTTCCTGGACGACACCATGTGCCGGGCCTGGCGGGGCGACAGCGAACTCGTCCTCACCCCCGCCGAGTACCGCCTCCTCCGGTACCTGCTGCTCAACACGGGCCGGGTCCTGTCCAAGGAGCACATCGCCCACCACCTGTGGGGCGAGTACCGGGGCGACAACGCGATCGAACGCCTCATCTCGCGCCTGCGGCGCAAGGTGGGGGACACGGGCGCCGAACTCGTCCGCACCCACCGCGGCTTCGGCTACACCATCGGCCGTCCGCGGCGCTGAGAACGAACGGGCCTCCCCAGGGAGGCAGCGGCCGAAGGCGTGCCCGGCTCCGCGCCGGTTCGTTCCGGAGCGGGGATACGCCGCGGTGCGCTCTTGACGGGAGCGTCGCCCCAGCTCCGTGCCCCGTCCTGGGACCGAACAGGCGCTTTGCCCCGAGACCGGGAGCGTACTCCGGGCCCCTCGTGTGACGTGCGCCATGTCAGCTCCCTGTCAGGTGTGAGTCCGGGGCGGGTCAGGCGGCACTGGTTGCCTCTAGGCAGTGTTTTTTGGACCTCCGCTTCGCTTCGTCCCACCCGTCGCCCGCCACCACCCTCAACGGACGCCTACGGCGCGGTCCTTCTTGTGTTCGGGCGCCCGAAGCACGGGAATCGGGTTGTAGCAGGCACGGTGGTGTCTCCAGCGGGTTCGCTCGTGCCCACCCGTCACCCACCACCACCCTCAACCGACGCCTACGGCGCAGTCCTCCCACGGAAACCCGCCTCCGCCACCTCCAGAACCCCGTGGACGCCCGAACCAACCCCCACGGGCTGAGGGCCGGTTCAAAAAACAGACCCTAGGCATTCCCCCACCTGCCTGTGACGACCACGAGACGGAGACACACGTGGCTGAGACCATCGGCGCACCGGCCGAAGGGGACGAACAACCGGTCCCCGAGTACCCCCAGGCCAGGGAGAGCCGCTGTCCGTTCCACCCGCCGGCGACAGTGCGGCGAATGACGGAGGGGACCCCCGCGGCCAGAGTGCGGATCTGGGACGGCAGCACACCGTGGCTGATCACCCGCCACGCCGACCAGCGGAGCCTGCTCACCGACCCCAGACTGAGCATCAACGAGAAGCTGCCCAACTACCCGCACATGACCCGCGGCAGGTCCGAGGCCGCCAAGCACACGCCGCCGCTGATCACCAACACCGACGCACCCGAGCACACCCGGCTGCGCCGTATGGTCAACGGCCCTTTCACGGTCAAGCGCGTCGAGGCGCGGCGTCCCGCCATCCAGAAGGTCGTGGACGGACTGATCGACGACATGCTGGCGGGTCCCAAGCCCGCCGACCTGGTCACGGCGCTGGGCCTTCCGGTCCCCACCCTGGTCATCACCGAGATGCTCGGTGTCCCCTATGAGGACCACGCGTTCTTCCAGCGCAACAGCAACGTCATGGTCAGCCACGCGGCGACCGAGGAACAGATGGCCGAAGCTGGCGGCGCCCTGGGCGGTTACCTGAGCCGGCTTCTCGACCAGAAGACGGTCGAGCCCGCCGACGACGTGCTCTCGGAGCTGGCGGCCTACGTCGCCTCCGGTGAGATGGCGCGGGAGGAGGCGCTCTCGATGGGCATGGCCATCCTCATCGCCGGACACGAGACCAGTGCCAGCATGATCTCCCTGGGCACGCTCGCCCTGTTGCGCAACCCCGAGCAGCTCGACGCGCTGCGCTCGGCGCAGGACCCCAAGACGATCGCCAAGGCGGTCGAGGAGTTGCTGCGCTACCTGACGATCGTGCACACCGGGGTGCGCCGCATCGCCCTGGAGGACATCGAGGTGGGCGACCAGGTGATCCGTGCCGGGGACGGGGTGGTCTTCGACCTGTCCGCGGCCGACTGGGACCCGTCGGAGTTCCCCGAGCCCGAGCGGCTCGACCTGGGCCGCGCGGCCCGTCAGCACCACGCCTTCGGCTACGGGGCCCACCAGTGTCTGGGACAGACGCTCGCCCGCGTCGAGTTGCAGGTCGTCTACGGCACCCTGTACCGGCGAATCCCCACACTCCGGCTGGCCGTCCCCTTCGAGGAGGTCGGCTTCGCCTTCGAGGGCGTCGCCTACGGCCTGCACTCCCTGCCCGTCACCTGGTGACCGCCCTACCCTTGACTTTCTCCCCCTCCTGAAGGAGGGGGATTCCGACCGTCCCTGACGGGGCGGTCCCGCTCACGCGGGCTGTCTCACGACAGCGGTTTCCTGTTTCTTCGCCGACCGCGGAAGGGAGGACCCCTGCCGTCTGACACCAGCTCCGCAGGCATCACCCGAGACTGTCTCCCGGGCTGCGGCTCGACCAGCCGCAAGGGTGTTCTTGGCCGCGTTGTGGTCCCGATCGTGTCGGGTGCGGCAGGCAGGGCACGTCCAATGCCGGGTGCCCAAAGAGAGTGTGGCCAGCAGGTATCCGCACGCCGAGCAGGTCTTGGAGGAGGGAAACCACCGGTCGATGACCACCAGGGTGCGACCGGCCCGCGCGCACTTGTACTCCAGCTGGCGGCGGAACTCACCCCACCCGCAGTCGGAGATGGCGCGCGCGAGACGCCGGTTCTTGACCATGCCCGCGACGTTGAGGTCCTCGATCGCGATCAGGTCCGCTGTGCGGACCAGCCGTGTGGTGGTCTTGTGCAGGAAATCCTGCCTCGCGTGGCGGACTTTGCGGTGGGCGGCGGCGACCTTGGCCTTGGCCTTGCGCCGGTTGGCCGACCCGCGCCGCTTGCGGGCCATGCGGCGCTGGTAGCGGGCCAGGTTCCTGGCTTTGCGTTCCAGGTGGCGGGGGTTGGCGATCTTCTCCCCGTCGGAGGTGACCGCGAAGTCCTTCACGCCCAGGTCGAGGCCGATCTCGCGCCCGGTATGTGGGGCGGGTTCGGGGTCGGTGGTCTCCACGGCGAAGGTGGCGTACCAGCGCCCGTCCGCCTCGCGGGAGACGATGACGGTGGTCGGCTTCAGCGAGGCGAGGTCGACGTCGTCGAAGGACCAGGCCAGGCGAAGTGGCGCTTCCTGTTTGGCCAACCACAGTCGTCCGTCGCGTATGCGGAACGCGCTGCGGGTGTAGTGCGCCGATTGGCGGGCGTCGCGCGACTTGAACCGGGGGTAGCGGGCGCGTTGGGCGAAGAAGTTCGCGAACGCGCTGTGTTGGTGGCGCAGGGTCTGCTGCAGGGGGACCGAGGACACCTCGGCCAGGAACGCCAGGTCTTCGGTTTTCTTCCACTGGGTCAGCGCGGCGTCGGTCTGCTGGTACGAGGTTTTCTCGCCGCGCTGGTGGTAGGCGGTGTGGCGTTCGGCGAGGGTCTTGTTCCATACCAGGCGCACGCATCCGAACGTGCGGCCCAGTTGGGCCGCTTGTTCGGGGTCCGGGTAGGCCCGGCACTTGTACGCCGTCCGCATGCACCCAAAGTTACAGGTGTTGGCTGTATGAGTAAGCCATGTTCCGGATTCCTCCCTGGCCTGAAGGCCGGGGCATCCTCCGGGAAGCCAGGTGAACAGTGAGGAGGAGATCCGCATGCGTGTGGAACTCGACGAACCCAAGTGCGTCGCCTCGGGGCAGTGCGTGGTCGCCGCCCCCGACGTCTTCGACCAGAGGGACGAGGACGGAGTGGCGGTCGTCCTGGAACAGCACCCTCCCCAGGACCAACTCGACGAGGTGCGTGAAGCCGTGGCGGTCTGCCCGGCCGCGGCCCTGCGCCTGGTACGGGAGTGAGGCGCATCGTCGTCGTCGGAGCCTCGGCCGCCGGACTGGCGGCGGTTGAGACGCTCCGACGACAGGGGTTCGAGGGTGAGGTCACGCTCCTGGGCGACGAACCGTACCCTCCCTACGACCGGCCGCCGCTGTCCAAGCAGATCCTGGCCGCGGACTGGGAACCCGACCGGCTCCCGCTGCGTTCGACGGCCGACCTGGAGGGCCTCGGAGTCCGTATCCGTCTGGGCGTCGCCGCCACGGGGCTCGACACGGCGGCGCGGACCGTGGCTCTGTCCGACGGCGGTCACGTGGAGTACGACGGCCTGGTCGTGGCCACCGGTGTGCGCCCGCGGCGGCTGCCCGGCAACAGCGGCCGTGTGCTGCGCACCCTGGACGACGCCCTGGCACTGCGGTCCCGCCTGGCGCCGGAGCGTCACCTGGCGGTGGTCGGAGCCGGGTTCCTCGGCGCCGAGGTGGCGGCCGTGGCCCGAGGGCTGGGGTGCGAGGTCACCATGGTCGAGCCCGCCCCGGTGCCGCTGGCCCACGCGGTCGGCGAAGCGGTGGGACGGGTGCTGTCCCAGGTCCACGTCGACCGCGGAGTCCGGCTGCGCACCGGCGTGGGTGTGGCCGAGGTCCGCTCGGACGGAGTGGTGTTGGACGGCGGCGAGGTGGTCGCGGCCGACGAGGTCCTGGTCGCGGTCGGCTCGACGCCCAACACCGAGTGGCTGGAGGGCAGCGGGCTCAAGGTCGCCGACGGCCTGGTCTGCGACTCCCACTGCTCGGCGGCCCCCGGCGTGTACGCGGCCGGGGACGTGGCGCGCTGGCGGCACCCGCTGTTCGGTGTCTCCATGCGCGTCGAACACCGCACGCACGCGGCCGAGCAGGGCATGGCCGCCGCACGCAACCTGTTGGCACCCGGTGGGGGTAAGGCGTTCGCGCCGGTGCCCTACTTCTGGTCGGACCAGTACGACATGAAGATCCAGGCCTACGGTTACCTGCGGGGGCACGAGGAGGTCGCGGTGGTCGACGGCGAACTCGGCCCGGACGGGTTCGTCGCCGCCTACCGGAGGGGTGAACGTCTCACCGGCATCCTGGCGGTAGGCATTTCTCCCAGAGCCCTGCGCGCCTGGCGCAAAGCCGTCGCCGACGGAACACCGTGGGGGGACGTGTTCAAGGGCGTCGCCTAGTGGTGACGGCCCGATCCGTGGCCTCCCGTCGGAGAAGCCGGTCCCGAGCCTCGCCACGGCTCGGGACCGGCTCCGAGGCCGGAGAAGCGCCGTCGAGGGGCGTGCCCCCGCCCGCTCTCACACGGGCGGGGGCACACGCACGGAAGGCCCTCGGTCCATGACCGACCGGTCGTCGCCCGGTGTCACGCCTGGGCGGCGGCGAGCGCGTCCTGGAGGCGTGCGCGGACCTGGTCCGCGTCTCCGGGCAGACGCCCGAGCAGGCTGTCGAGTGTGGCGTCGCCTGCGTGCTGGAGGCCCGCGTCGATCGGCATGTCCGGATGCGCCTGGAGGATCACCTTCCGCACCGCCTCCCACGCGCCGTCGACCGCGGCGATGTCGTTGAGCGTCGAACCGAGCGTGAGTCGAGTCGAGGAACCGTAGCCCTCGGGCGCCGGGTACTCCCAGGTGTGCCGCCCGGCACCGACCTCCTCGACCGTTCCTTCGGGGTGCAGCGGCAGTTCGACCACGGCCGTCGCACCCTCCGGCACGGTGACGTCGATCCGCGTCGTGCCCTCCTCCACGCGCCAGTGCACCTCCGCCCGCCCGAGCACGGTGTCGTGTGTCGCGCGTGCGTGCAGCAGGTCACCGCCGGGGCGGGGAGCGATCCGGATGCGCCTCCACCCCGGCGCCAGGCGTTGCAGGCCACCGACGACACGGTGCAGCCAGCCGGTGACGGCCCCGAGCGCGTAGTGGTTCAACGAGGTCATACCGGTCCTGTTCACCGTGCCGTCGGGCAGCACCGAGTCCCAGCGCTCCCAGACGGTCGTCGCGCCCATGGTCACGGGGTAGAGGAACGACGGGCTTCGCGTCTGCAACAGCAGGCGGTACGCGGCGTCGGTGTGGCCGGTCAGCGTGAGGGCGTCGGTGACCGCCGGAGTGCCGGCGAAGCCGGTCTGGATCGTGTAACCGGCGGCCGAGACGATCTGGGCGAGCCGTCGGCCCGCGACGGGCAGTTGCGCCTCGTCGAGGATCCCGAAGACGATGGCCAGGGCGTAGGCGGTGGCCGATTCGTTGGTGACGCGCCCTCTCGGGCTCACGTACTCGTCCCGGAAGGCGGTCCGCACCCGCTCCGCGAGCTCGCGGTAGTACTCCGCGTCCTTCCCCTCACCGAGTACCTCGGCGGTGTCGGCCAGTTCGCGGGTCGTCCTGCACAGGTAGGCCTGCGCGACGAGGTGGGGGTCGGTCTTGCCGCCCGCCGGGTTGTCGGCCGGCGCGTCGGGGTCGAGCCAGTCACCGTACTGGAAGCCCTTCGACCACAGCCCGCCCTCGTCGAGGAGCCCCTCGACCTGCCTCACGAACGCGGTCATCGACGGGTACGCCCGCCGCAGGATCTCGGCGTCGCCGTACTCCTGGTAGAGCTCCCACGGCAGGCTCACCGCGACGTCGCTCCACAGCGCCGTGGGCATGTTCGGCATGTCCATCACGTCGGGCACGGTCCAGGGCACCGAGCCGGTCGCGGCCTGTTCGGCGGCCAGGTCACGCAGCCAGGATCCCAGGGCGTCCCGCACGTCGTACAGGAACGCGGCCGTCGGTGCGAAGGCGTTGATGTCGCCCGTCCATCCGAGGCGCTCGTCGCGCTGGGGACAGTCCGTCGGGAGCCCCACGAAGTTGCCGCGCATCGACCACACGGCGTTCTCGTGCAGCCGGTTGACGAGTTCGTGCGAGCTCTCGAACCAGCCGGTGCGGCGCATGTCGGTGTGCACGACGACGGCGCGCAGCGCGTCGGGAGTGAGTTCGCCGGGCCATCCGTCGACCTGCACGTAGCGGAAGCCGTGGAAGGTGAACTCCGGCTGCCACGTCTCGCTCGCGCCTCCGCGCAGCGTGTAGCGGTCGACCGCCGCGGCCTTGCGCAGAGTCTCGCGCTCCAGTTCGCCCTCGGAGGTGAGCAGTTCGGCGTGGGAGAGAGTGACGGTGTCGCCCGCCGAGCCCGAGACGGTGATCCGCACCCAACCGGAGAGGACCTGGCCGAAGTCGACGATGGTCCGCCCCGCCGGACTCGTCGTGATCGAGACCGGCTCCAGTTCTTCGACACGGCGGACGGGCGGCGCGGCCCCCTCCTCCAACGCGGTGAGGTCCCACTCGAACGGCTGCGCCGTCTCCCAACCGCGGTCGTCGAAGCCGGGCTCGGACCACGGCTCCTCCAACCGGGCGTCGTAGGACTCGCCCGCGTAGACGCCGTTCTCGCGGACCGCGCCCGAACCGACGCGGAACGAACCGTCCGTGCCGACGACCTCGGTGCGGTCGGCGTACTCGATCGTGAGCTCGGCGTACAGGGCGGGCCGGTCGGTGTAGTTGTGGGGCTTGAGGTCCCAGGTGAGCGGGCCGACCGCCCAGCCCTCGCCGACGACCGCGCCGAACACGTTCTCCCCTTGGCGAAGGCGCTCGGTGACGTCGTAACGGGAGAGGTGGACCCGGTGACGGTACGACGTCCAGGTCGGCGCGAGCACGTCCTCACCGACGCGTTCGCCGTTCAGGTACGGCACGACGATGCCGAGCGCGGTGACGCGCAACGTGGCCCGGACCAGTCCGGCCCCGACGTCGAAGGGGCGGCGGAAGTAGACGGCGGGGTCACCGGCCGACGGCCGGGGCCCGCTGACGAACGTGGTCATGAATCCTCCCAGGGGCTTCGTGGAGTGCGTCAGTGTGCGGGGGCGGGGGGAAGCCATGGGCCCGCTGTGTCCGGACCCCGGCGGATCGCGCCTGGCACGGACCCGCACATGACCGTCTCCACCGGTCGGCCGGGGCCCCGGCGCTGGCGGCGCTGACAGGGGGAGCCACCACGCACCGGACCCGGGTGTCCGGACCGAACTCTAGTAACGCGCGTTATCTGAACCTATGCAAGCGGGTGGTACCCGTCAACCAGTGATGGGGTGGCGGCTGGGGTGGGAGTCCCGGGTCTGAGCGCGCGTGCCGGACCCGGGTCCGGCACGCGCCCCGACGCGTCGTGTGATGCGGACGTGTGTCGGTGGGGGTGGGGAGTCCGTAGGGGTGGATGTGCCCGGCGGGTTTATCCCCTTCATCTGGATGAGTACGTCACTGGCCCTAGTGACGCGCGTTACTTTTGGGTGTAGCATCCGTTAACGCGCGTTACTAGCGCCCTGTGTACGGGGGTGCCGCGCCAACGCGAGGAGCAATCCGCATGACCGAACACCCTGACGACGCCTCGCGGCGGGCGGGCGGCGTTCCCGACACGGCACCACCCCTGGGCGTGGCCACCGCCGACGGGGGGCCGGAGTCCCCCGACCCCCGGCAGAAGGAGGGCACGGCGCTTCCGCCGTTCTTCTCGCTGGTCTTCTCCACGCGTGGTGTCGCGCTCGCGGTCAACACCATCGTGATGATGCAGCTGACGTTCTATTCGACGGACACCCTCGGCCTCCCCGCGGCACTCGTCGGCACCCTCTTCCTCGTCTCCAAGGTCTTCGACGCGTTCACCGACCTCGCGATCGGTGTCCTCATCGACCGTACGAAGAGCCGCTGGGGCAAGGCGCGACCGTACGAGCTGTTCATCGTCCCGATCTGGCTGCTGACGATCGCCATCTTCTCGACGCCCGAGATGAACACGTTCTGGCAGGCCACCTACATCTTCGTGCTGTTCACGCTGATCAGCGCGGTGTGCCAGACCGCCCTCAACGGATGTGAGGCCGTCTACCTCAAGAGGGCCGTGCACGGCGAGGAGCGCTACGCCAAGGTCCTGGGCCGACAGGGCCTGTTCATCACCCTCGCCGCAGGTGGCGCGAACGTCCTGCTGCCCCAGCTCATCGCGAACTGGGGCAACGAGCCCGGCGGGTGGACCCTCATCTCCGTCCTCTACGGCGTCCCGATGATGGTTCTCGGCCTGGTGCGGTTCCTCGTGATCAAGGAGCTCCCCGTCGACGGGACGAAGGGCCTTGAGGAGCGGCCGAGCGTGCGCGACATCCTCGTCGCGGCGCTGAGCAACAAGTACGCCTTCCTGCTCGCCGCGATCGTCCTCGTCGCCAACATCGTCGTCCACAGCGGCAGCATCGTCGGCACCTACTACTTCAAGTACATCCTCGGCGACATCGGCCTGCTGAGCTTCGGTGCGCTGGGCACCCTCATCGTGCCGTTCACCTTCCTGCTGTTCTCACTCGCGGTACGCAGGATCGGCGGGATCGGCTTCGTCCGGATCGGCCTCGTCGTGGCGATCATCGGCCATGCGATCGTCTACCTCTTCCCCCGCGTTCCCGCGGCCGTCATCGGCGGCCACCTGATGGGCAGCATGGCGAGCATCATCACCATGCTCGTGGGCTTCTTCGTCATCCAGACGATGGTCTACAGCGAGTGGAAGACCGGCAAACGGATCGAGGCGGCCGCCAACTCGGTGGTCGGCTTCTGCGGGAAGGTCGGAGCGGGCCTGGCCCCCGCGCTGGTCGGAGCCGTCATGGGCCTGGTGGCCTACGACGGGACGGCGCAGTCCCAGACGCCCGCGGCCGAGAGCGCGATCATCGCCCTGTACTCCCTCGGCCCTCTGGCGCTCTGTCTCGTCATGTTCGTGCTGACCTTCTTCTACGACCTCGACAGGCACATGGGGAAGCTCAACGCCGACCTGGCGGACGGCGTCCACGCCGACACCAGCGACCTGAAGCTCTGAGCAGAGGGACCACAGGCCACGTGCGGATGGCCGTGCACGGTCATCGACCGTGCGCGGCCACCGTTGTTCCGGGTTCGGCGGACGCCGGGCGACGGGACTGTGGCCGCCGCCGTGGTGCTAGGTGGTGCGGCGTTCGACGACGCGGGGTCCCAACGGCGGGCGCGACGGCTCCTCGACTGGCAGGCCGAACCCGGAGAGCAGCGCGTTCAGCGCGCCCTGAGCCGCGGCGTCGACGTCCACACTCAGTGTCGTGAGGCCCACGGCCTCCGAGAGCTGCGTCCCGTCCATACCGATGATCGCGGTGTCGCCGGGCACGTGGCGCCCGCGTTCGGCCGCCGCGTGCATGAGCGCGACGCCGATGTCGTCGTTGAAGCACGCGACACCCGTGCCGGCGCCGAGTGCGTCGACGGCGCCGAGTGCGTCGGTGTGCGCCAGCCGCGGCTTCAGGACCACGGGTTCCGGGAGGCCGTGCTCCTTGCACACCTCGCGCACACCGGCCTCACGCAGGGGGCCGAACAGGCCGTACCGCTCGTCGTCGATGTGCACGTAGGCGAGCCGCTGGCAGCCGCGCCCGATGAGGTGTTCGGCCTGGGCACGTCCCACGCGGTGGTCGAAGCCGTCGTCGTGGACGCCCGGGCTCACCACCGCGGTGCCGTGCCGTTCGAGCAGGGCCCGCTCGTCGTCGCCGAACGGCGTAATCGAGAACACCGCGCGCGGCCGGAGCGTGGTGACCAGGTGTTCGAGCGAGGCCACGGCCCGCGTCGACAGGCGCAGTACGAGAGTGACGCCGTGCTTGGCCAGCTCGTCGGTCGCGCGTTCGAGGACGTGCTGCAGGTTCCCGCTCAGCGTCGTGTACGGCAGCAGCGCGACCACGATGTCACTCGTCCCCGTGGCGAGCGCGCGGCCCGCGACGGACGGTCGGTAGGAGAGCTCCTCCGCGGCCTGGAGCACGCGTTCGCGCGTGGCCTTCGAGAAGCGCTGGCCGTGCCCGTTGAGGATCTGGCTCACGGTCGCCCGGCTGACGCCCGCAGCCCTGGCGACGTCCTCGCTCTTGGTGACCACGCCGTCTTCCTCGCCTTCGCACCGCTGTGAGTCCTGGGGGAGTGACGCGCGTTATCGGCCACGCCGCAGCCAATGGTAACGCACGTTACCTCACGCATGGTCAGGCGAAGCCGACGGTGCGGAGCCACGAGCGGCGACCACGCGGACACGCCTGCTCGGAGAGGGCGGAGGGTCTCGGAAGCGCTCGCGTGTTCGGGCATCCGTGCGCCCGCCGACCGTCCCCGGACCGCACGGGCCGTGTGCGGTAGGCGGGCGCCAGCGCCCCTACCGCGGACGCGGTACCCGCGATGACCGTGCGGGGCTGACGACCCGGCGGCGTCCGAGGACGAGTCTTGGCAGAGCCAGTGCACCGTCCTGAAAGGTTCCGCCATGAATACTCTCGCCCGTTGGTGTTACCGGCGGCGGGGCGTGGTCCTCGTCGGCTGGGTCGTCGGCCTTCTGGGGTTGGCCGGTCTCGTGCTGGGTTTCGGAACGGCGTTCACCGACGCCGCCGAGCTGCCCGACAGCGAGTCCGCCACCGCCTACCGCCTGTTGGAGGAGGCGAGTGGACAGACCGGCGCCTCCGAGGACGTCGTCCGCGGCACGATCGTGTGGCACACCGAGGGCGCCGACGTCGGCGCGGCACCGGTGCGCGAGGAGGTCACCGCGGCCCTGGAGGGCATCACCGCGATGCCCGGTGTGGAGCAGGTCGTCAGTCCCTACGCCCAGGAGGGCGCGGGTCAGCTGAACACGGAGGCCGACACCGCTTACGCGAGCGTCGTCCTCGACGCCGACGCGGACACGGATCCCGTCATGCGGGCCGCCGAGGACCTGCGGACGGACACGATCCAGGTCGAGGTCGGCGGACAGGCGTTCGCCGAACAGCCCGGCGGGTCGCACGGCGCGGAGGCTGTGGGGATCCTCGCCGCGCTGGTGCTGTTGCTGCTGCTCTTCCGGTCGGTGTGGGCGGCCGTCCTGCCGATCCTCACCGGCCTCGTCGGAGTCGGGGCCTCACTGCTCCTGGTCATGCTGGGCTCGCACGCGGTCGACCTGGCCTCGACCAGCCTGACCATGGGCGCGCTCATCGGTCTGGGCGTCGGTATCGACTACGCCCTGTTCATCGTCAACCGGCAGCGCAAGGCGCTGCTCGCGGGCTCCACGGTCCCGGAGGCGGTCGCGCAGGCGGTGGACACCTCAGGACGGGCCGTCGTGTTCGCCGGTATCACGGTGGTCATCGCCCTGCTCGGCATGTTCGTGGTCGACCTCGGACTCCTCACCAGCATGGCGCAGGCCGCGGCCGTCACCGTTCTGTTCACCGTCGCCGCCGCCGTCACGCTGCTGCCCGCCCTGCTCGGTCTCCTGGGCCTTCGAGTGCTCTCCCGCGGGCAGCGCAGGGCTTTGGCCGCTGGTCAGGATCCCCTCCCGTCGAAGAAGGAGGGCCGGGGGAGCGCGGCGGAGCGCTGGATCGGCCTGGTGCAGCGCTTCCCCCTGGCCGTCGGCGGCCTCGCCCTGGCCGCGATCGTGGTGATCGCCCTGCCCGTGGCCGGAATGCGGGTGGGGGACGCGGACGCCAGCAGCCACCCGGTCGGATCTCCCACCCGCGCCTACCACGACCTGATGTCGGAGGCCTTCGGCGACGGGTTCGACGCCCCCCTGCTCCTGGTCGCACGCACGCCCGACGAGGCGTCCGCGCAGGCCTTCGCCTCCCTTACCGAGCGCCTGGAGTCGGTCCAGGGGGTCTCGGAGGTGGCCGCCGCACCCGTTCGACCCGGACAGGAGGTCGCCCAGGCGACGGTGGTGCCGACCACCACCGCCCAGGCCGAGCAGACCGCGGACCTGGTCACGGAACTGCGCGACGACGTCATTCCGGCCGCGGAGGCCGACAGCGGTCTCCAGGTCTACGTCGGCGGTGCGACCGCGGGCAGCATCGACCTGTCCGACGCGCTCATGGGCAAGCTGCCGCTGTACCTCGGACTGATCGCCCTGCTCGGTTTCCTGCTGCTCGCCGTGGCGTTCCGCAGCGTCCTGGTGCCGTTGGTCGGCGCGCTGACCAACATCGCCACGATCATGGTCGGTCTCGCCGCCGTCACCGCGATCTTCCAGTACGGGTGGGGTCTGGAACTGCTCGACATCGGCTCCGGCGCCCCGGTGATGTACCTGGTGCCGGTGCTCGTGGTCGGCGTCGTGTTCGGGCTGTCCATGGACTACCAGGTGTTCCTGGTCAGCCGCATGCACGAGGAGTGGGCCCACACCCGCGACAACAGGCACTCGGTCCGCACGGGGGTCACCGAGACCGCGCAGGTGATCGCCGTCGCGGCCACGATCATGCTCTGCGTGTTCGCCTCGTTCGCCTTCAGCGGGGACCGTATCGTGTCCATGATCGGCATCGGCATGGCGATCGCCGTCCTGGTCGACGCGTTCGTGGTCCGGCTGACCCTGGTGCCCGCCGTCATGACCCTCCTCGGCCGGGCCAACTGGTGGTACCCGCGCTGGGCGGAGCGCGTCACCCCGCGCGTGTCGATCGAAGGGCCGGCCCCGCAGGCGGCCGCTGCCGTCGATACGCAACCCGCCCCCGCCGCGGCCGCGGCCCTGTCGTCGGCCGGTCCCCGGCCGGTCGACGACGACCCCGCCTGACGCGGCGCGCACCGGAGCGGCCGGACTCCGTTCCCGCGGGACACCCGTCCGGCGGGAACGGAGCCGGGCTCCGGGCGCTCGGATACGATCTGCCTGCTCGCACCGTCATGACCTGGAGCGACGACACCCCGCTGCTGTTGAGAGAGGCCGACGCGTGACCATCCGAGTCCTGCTCGCCGACGACCAGACCCTCCTCCGGGCCACCTTCCGGCTCCTCATCGACTCCGCTCCGGACATGGTGACGGTCGCCGAGGCCTCCGACGGTGAGGAGGCGGTGGGACAGGCCAGGCGGAGCAGGGCAGACGTGGTCGTCATGGACGTCCGCATGCCCGGTGTGGACGGCGTCGAGGCGACCCGGCGCATCACCGCCGACGAGGACCTGGCCGGGGTGAGGATCCTGGTCCTCACCACGTTCGAGACCGACGAGATCGTGGCCGCTGCTCTGCGGGCCGGAGCCAGCGGGTTCCTCGGCAAGGGAGTCGAGCCCGACACGCTGCTCCACGCCATCCGGACGGTGGCCGCGGGCGAGTCACTGCTGTCCCCGACGGCCACCACCGCTCTGATAGGGCGGTTCCTCGCCCAGCCGGAGGCCCGGTCGGTCGAGGCCGCCGCGGAACTGGGGGAGCTGACCGCGCGCGAGCGCGAGATCACCGCCCTGGTGGGTGCGGGGCTGTCCAACACCGAGATCGCCGACAGGCTCTTCATCAGCGTCGCGACTGCGAAGACCCACGTCAACCGGGCCATGATGAAGACCGGCTCCCGGGACCGGGCCCAGCTCGTCGTGTTCGCCTACGAGAGCGGCCTCGTCGCGCCGCGGCCACGCGGGAACCGGCCGCCCCCGGAGTGAAGAACCCGACGGCCGTCTTCGGCCCTGAGGAGGACGCCGTGACGCGGCGGTACGAAGGCGCCCCAGCCGCGCCGCGGTGGTGGCACGTCGTGCTGCCCGCGTTGTTCGTGACCCTGGTCGGCGTGTTCCAGCTGTCCTACAGGGATGAGGGGGAGTGGGCCACCCCGAACGGCTGGCAGGTCATCGTGGTCCTGGTCGCGAGCGCCGCGCTGCTGCTGCGGTACCGCCGCCCGATGGCGGTCGCGTGGGTGACCGTGGTGCTCGGAGCGGTGCTTCCGATGATCGCTCCGCACGTCGTGTCGGTGGACGCGGCGAGCGTCGTGGCCCTCTACACGATGGCGACACGGTCCAGCCGCCGCGCGACCTGGATGACGGCGGCGACCGCGGCGGTCCTGCTGACCGCCAGCGCGGGGCTGTGGCTTCCCGGGCACCTGCTGGACATCCGTGTCGTGCTTCCCGCCAACTACGTCGTCGTCGCGGTCGCCGTCGGAGATTCGGTGCGCAACCAGCGCACCCTCCTGCGCCAGACGCGGGAGCGGGTCCGCGAGGCCGAGCACACCCGTGACGAGGAGGCGCGGCGCCGGGTGCTCGACGAACGCGTGCGCATCGCCCGGGACCTGCACGACGTCGTCGCCCACCACATCACCCTGGTCAACGCCCAGGCCGGGGTGGCCCACCACCTTTCGGACACACATCCGGACAAGGCGCGCGAGGTGCTGGCCGATATCAAGGAGACCAGCCGCGCGGCCCTGGACGAACTGCGCGCCACGGTCGGGTTGCTGCGCCAGGACGACGAGCCCGGGCAAAGCCGACAGCCCGTGCCCGGGATCGACCGGGTGGAGGCGCTGGTCGACTCGTTCCGGACCGCGGGCTTCGACGTCCGCCTGACGCGGCACGGCCCGCCCCGGCCGCTCACCGGCGCCGCCGACCTCGCCGCGTACCGCATCGTGCAGGAGGCGATGACCAACGCGGGCAAGCACGGCACCGAGCGCCGCGCGGACGTGGAGCTGGCCTACACCGACGATTCGGTGGAGCTGGTCGTGACCAACCCCGCCCGGCGCGGCCACAGGGGCGCCGGTACCGGTTACGGCCTCGTCGGGATGCGCGAGCGCGCCGAGACCGCCGACGGTTCGCTCACGACGCGGATGCGTCCCGACGGGTTGTACGAGGTTCGGGCGGTACTGCCTCTGCGGGCCCCGGCCGGGTGAGCCGGGCCCCGGCCTGCCAGGCCGGGGCCCGGAGTGCGCGGAGTCCGGTCTGTCACCGCGCCGGTCGGTGGGGCGGACACCGTCGGAGGTCGGGGTCCGTTCCTCGCCGAAGGGGATGCCGCTGCCTTCGCGGGTCAGCGACGGAAGACGGGTCTTGCTGCTCTGCGGAGATCTGGGGTTTACTGGTAACGCGCGTTACTAGTAATGGTTCCCGTGCCGCCGACATGTCGCGCGGTGAGGCGTGGCAGACCCCCACCGACCGGTACGGCACCCGGCAAGGAGTACGAGCATGACCTTCCCCGACGGTTTCCTCTGGGGCGCGGCCACCGCGCCGCATCAGATCGAGGGCAACAACGTCAACAGCGACTGGTGGGTGCGCGAGCACCGCGTACCCGGCATGGAGCGCAGCGGTGACGCGGCGGACAGCTACCACCGCTACCCCGAGGACATGCGGCTGTTGGCCGAAGCCGGGCTGAACTCCTACCGGTTCGGCATCGAGTGGGCCCGCGTCGAACCCAGCCCAGGGCACGTCTCACACGCCGCGTTGGCCCACTACCGGCGGATGATCGACACCGCCCTCGGCCTCGGCCTCACCCCGGTCGTCACACTCCACCACTTCACCAACCCGCTCTGGTTCTCCGAAGCCGGAGGATGGCTCGCCGAGGACGCGTCCGAGCGGTTCGCCGCCTACGCGCGCGCCGCCGCCACCATCCTGGAGGGCGTCCCCTGGATCTGCACGATCAACGAGCCCAACATGCTCGGCCTGATGGTGGCCATGGGCAGGCAGGCGCAGGCCGGTCAGTCCCCGGAATGGTCCAGCCCCACCGTCGAGGACGTGCGGCGCTCGGTACTGCCCGCACCCGATCCCGAGGTGGGGCGGAGGCTGGTCGAGGCCCACCACGCCGTCCGTGACCTCCTCAGGCAGCACACCGACGCCCGCGTCGGGTGGACGGTGGCGAACAACGCGTTCACCGCGACACCCGGCAACGAGGACAGGCTCCGCGAGGAGCGCTACGTCCGCGAGGACCTCTACCTGGAGGCCGCGCGCGAGGACGACTTCGTCGGTGTGCAGTCCTACTCCAGCCAGGCCGTCGACGAGCACGGGGTCGTTCCCCACCCTCCGAGCCCGGACAACACGCTGACCGGCGTCGCCTACCGTCCCGACGCCCTCGGGCTCGCGGTGCGCCACACCTGGGAGACGACCGGGGGCGTACCGGTCCTGGTCACCGAGAACGGCATCGCCACCGCGGACGACACCCGGCGCATCGCCTACACGCGTGAGGCCTTGGGGCACCTGTCCGCCGCCATGGCCGAGGGGGTCGACGTACGCGGCTACCTGCACTGGAGTGCGCTGGACAACTTCGAATGGGGCCACTGGAAGCCCACCTTCGGCCTGATCGGGGTGGACCGCGAGACCTTCGAGCGCAGCCCCAAACCGAGCCTGGCGTGGCTGGGGAGGACAGCGCGCGCGGGAACGCCGACCTGACGCGCGGCCCGCAGCCGTACCGCGTACGCGGTAGGCCGAAGTCAACCGCGTGCACGACGACCGTCCGGAGCCGGGCTGCGAAGGTCGGTGAACGGCAACGAGGCTCCCGGGAAAGCCCGGATTCCGCACGAACCCTTCGCGGAAACGGCGGCTTCTCTCCGTGCCCTTCCGGTCCGCGTCGACCAGAAGGGCACGGCTGAGGAACCGGACCCGGCCGGTTCCGTGCGGACGAGTACGAACAAGGAGACGGACAGATGGCAGAGAACGCGTACGACCTCGACGGTCAGACCTCCGTGGGTACCTGGCTCGACCACCCGGTCGGAGGCCCCCTCCTGCGTGAACTCCTGCGCCGGAGCGGAACCGATCCCGAGAGACTGCGCCCGGTACACCGCTTCGCCCTCAGCCGGATCGTCGAACGGAGCCGGGGCACCCTCACCGACGACATGATCACCGGCCTGGTGCGTCGCGTCGGAGCTGGCGAGGTTGTCCGGGAGGACGCCTCGACGCCCGTACCCGCGGGCGGGGAGACCCGACCGGGCCCGTCAGCGCGGACCACCGCACCGCGGTCGGAGTGGAAGGAGAAGGTCACCGAGGGACGCTTCGCCGACAAGACCGTCATCG
Source organism: Nocardiopsis synnemataformans (assembly GCF_965343085.1). Lineage (NCBI taxonomy): Bacteria > Bacillati > Actinomycetota > Actinomycetes > Streptosporangiales > Nocardiopsidaceae > Nocardiopsis > Nocardiopsis synnemataformans. The sequence goes on from NZ_CBDRFA010000003.1 coordinate 179,374, forward strand.
TCACCGGAGCCGGTTCCGGGATCGGTCGGGCCACGGCCGTACGGGTGGCCCGCGAGGGCGGGCTGGTGGTCGCCGTGGACATCTCCAGCGAGCGCCTCGCCGAACTCGCCGAGGAGCTGCGCACGTGTGACCTGGTCACGGTCGCCGGTGACATCACCGAGGACGAGGCCGTCACCCGCATCCTCGACGCCGCCGGAGAGCGGATCGACGGACTGGCCAACGTCGCCGGGATCATGGACGACATGACCCCGGTCCACGAGGTCACCGACGAGGTGTGGCAGCGGGTCTTCTCGGTGAACGTGGACGGAACCATGAAGCTCATGCGCGCGGTCCTGCCCGTCATGCTCGAGGCCGGACGGGGAGCGGTGGTGAACATCGCCTCGGAGGCGGGGCTTCGGGGTTCGGCGGCGGGTGCGGCCTACACCGCCTCCAAACACGCCGTCGTGGGTCTGACCAAGAGCAGCGCCTACATGTACGGTCCCAGCGGCATCCGCGTGAACAGCGTGGTCCCGGGGCCGGTGATCACCGGCATCGAGGCCAGGTTCAACTCCCCGCTGGGTGCCGAGCGCATCCGCGGGGGCATGGCCGTCATGCCCGAGCCCGCCGAACCCGAGGCCCTCGCGGCGTCGATCACCTTCCTGCTCAGCGATGACGGCGTCAACCTCAACGGCGCCATCCTTCCTTCTGACGGCGGCTGGTCGGCCGCTTAGCGCCGGGCCCCCGCTCCGGCCGCCCGTGCGGAGCCGGTGCGTGCGTACTGACCGCCCCTGAGAACGGCTGTGCCCTCCCGGTCCACCGGGAGGGCACAGCCGTTCTTCGGACCCAGGGAACCTCAGGGGAGGGGGTGGTAGTGGAAGCTGCGAAGCACCGCCACCCCGGACAGCGGTGCCACACCGACCACCCGGCCGGTGAACCCTCCCGCCACCTCCGTCGACAGGTAGCGTCCGTCGAACCGGCCCAGCGGGTGGAATCCCTCCCGGTCCCGGTAGCCGAGCTCGACGACGTCCGGTCCGTCGCTGTGCTCCTGCCCGGGAACGGGGGCGACAGCGCGGACGCACAACTCCACGCGATGCCCGGGGAGGGGCACGCGGGCCAGGGTGTGGTCGAGCCCGCCCACGACCGCGCGTGCGACCATCCAGGAGCCGTGCGCCTCCACACCGGCCCAGTGGCGGTCGTCCATGCGCAGGACGAGAGCGGCCAGGCCCTCGTCGAGCACCGCCCGGGCCTCCCACTCCGCGTCGCGGACACGCGTCGCCAGCAGGCGCCGGTGGTCCCGATCCTCCGAGGCCCCGGCCGGTGCCTCGACCGCGGTGAGCACCACGCCCCCGGTCCCGGTCGGAGCGGCGAATCGGCCGGGGTTGAGGCCCGGGGCGATCCACCGCGGGTGCAGCACGTCGCCGGAGAAGTCCTCGTCGAAGCCGTGTGAGTCCTCCGGCGGGCTGTGGCGATCCTCCTCGAAGACCGGCCAGTCGTCCTCCCAACGGATCCCGGTCAGGAAGGTCTCGCGTCCGTTGACGTGGAACCCCGGGGTGGTACCGCGCGGGCGCACCCCCAGGTGCACGGCGGCCCATTCCCCCGAGGGCAGCTCCACCAGGTCGGCGTGCCCGGTGTTCTGCACCGGATGGTCGGTGCTGCGGTGGGTGAGCACCGGGTTGGCGGGGTCGCCCTCGAAGGGACCCGTGACGGAGCGCGAGCGCGCCACCGACACCGCGTGGCCCCGCTCGGTTCCCCCCTCGGCGATGGTCAGGTACCACCAGCCGCCGCGGTGGTGCAGGTGGGGGCCCTCCGGGTGCGCCAGGCCCGTCCCGCACCACAGTGTGGCGGGAGGGGACAGCAGCTCTCCGGTGAACGGGTCGACGCGCGCCTGGGTGATGGGGTGTTCGGCGCCGACCTGTGCCCAGGTCAGGTAGCAACTGCCGTCCGCGTCCCAGGCCAGGTCCGGGTCAATGCCCATGGCCCCGGCGGTGTGCACCGGTGTGCTCCACGGTCCCGCCGGATCCTCGGCGTGGACGATCAGGTGCCCCTTGGCGAACTCCTCGACGTTGGTGGTGACCATCCAGAACAGACCGCCGTGGTGGCGCAGGGTGGGTGCGTAGACACCGCCGCCGGCGCGACCCGAGAGCGTGATCTGCTCGTCGCGGTCGAGCACGTTGCCGATCTGCTCCCAGCGCACCAGGTCGCGGCTGCGGTGGAGGGGGACTCCGGGCAGGTACTCGAAAGAGGAGTTCGCCAGGTAGTAGTCCTCACCCACCCGGCAGACGGACGGGTCGGGGTGGAACCCCGCCAGGACCGGTCGCTCGTTCACGGCCATGCCAACATCCCTTCGTGCCTGATCTTCCACGTGCCGTCCTGGGGGAAGCCTGGACAGTCCTCGTCACTGCCGTCCCAACCGGCCACCATGAGGGAGACCGCTGCGAGCAGACCGCCGTTGGCGGGCAGGTAGACGGGCACCATGCTGCCGATCTGCGGGCAGTGGCCGGTGGCCGAGTACCGGTTCTTGCCGGTGTCCATCAACAACGCGTCCACGGCCAGGTCCGGACGGCCGAGACGAGTGGCTGTCATCGCCATGGTCGGGAAGTCCCATCCCCAGGCGCTGTCCCACCCCCAGTCGTCGCGTACGTCCTCCAGGGTCGCCTCCATCGTCCGCGGGTCGATCAGGGGAGTGGCGGGTACCACGCCCAGCGCGCACAGCAGGGAGGGGTGGTCGTCGCGCCGCAGGTAGGGCTCGGTCGCGATGGCGGTGTAGACGTTCCCGGACCGGTGGGGGCGGGCCAGGTCCTCCTGGACGCGCTGCCACGGCCGGGACCGGCCCAGGCCGCGGCGCTCGCGCCAGGACTGGGCGATCTCCAGGCCCCACCACCAGTAGGCCAGTTCGAAGGTGGGGTCCTCGGTCGTCCTGGCGTCGTAGAACTCCTGGGCCGGGATGATCGGCGCGGCGAGGTGGTACGTGCCCTTGCGCTCCTCCGCGAAGGAGGCCATGAACCAGGCGGTCTCCTCGACCAGGTGACCGAAGCGTTCCAGCAGGTCCTTCCTGTCCTGTTCCCCGCCGCCGCGGTAGAGCAGCTCCAGCAGGTAGAGGGGGTGCGGTTGCTGCCACACGAGCAGGGAACCGATGTCGCTGGGGCTCTCGCGCCCCTCGGGGCCGACCTGCTTGGGCCAGCGCACGCCGTCGTAGCGCTGGCGCCGGGCGGTGTCGCGGGCCGAGTCCAGTACGGACAGGTACCAGTCCATGCTCTGCTCCAGCAGGTGGGGGCGGCCCCACAGGGCGAAGTGCGCAGCGTGCCACCAGTGCATCTCCAGGTGGGACTTGCCCTGCCAGGAGTTGGTCGCCAGCCCGGTCTCCTGCGGGGGCATGGTGCCGGAGCAGTGCACCGCCGTCAGGTACTGGGACAGCACCACGCGGCGCTCCAGTTCGGCCGCACGGGGGTCGGTGCTGCCCGAGAGGTCCACCGCGGCCCCGCAGGTCCAGAAGTCGTACCACCACTCCTCGGAGGCGGCGAGGATCTCCTCGAAGCCTCCTCGCTCGAACCGCGGGCTGTCGGCGGGGGAGAAGGAGACCACCACCTCCAACTCGGCGGCCGGGGTCGTCAGCAGGTACTCGTGCGGCCGACCCGTCCCGCGGACCTCGCCCCGGGACCAGTCCGCCCTCACCGTGTACGCGGTGTCGTCGAGCACGCGGTGGAACCGGCACGCCCCCGCGTCCACGTGCTCGACCGTCGTGCGGTGCGCCTCCGGACGGGTCCAGTCCGAGGTCTGGAAGAAGCCGTCGCTGGCGTAGGGGAACCGGAACACGACGCCGAGCGTGCCCTGCGCCAGAGCCCGGGAGGTGATCCGGAACGCCACCCGCGAGGCGTGCGGGTCGGCGACCGTGGTGACCCGCACCCGTTGCCCGGCGTAGGTGAAGGAGCTGGTCAGCGTCCCCGTCCACAGGTCCAGGCTCTGACGGGTGTCCCCGAGTACCGAGGGGTCGCGCTCCGGTTCGGCGCCGGGAGTTCTCCTCAGGAACAGGCCGACGCGCCCCAGGTCGAGGCGGTGCGGGTTGGCGTTCAACCACGCTCCGGCCCGCTGGTCCTCGGGGAGTCCGCCGCCCATCATCGACGCCAGGTCGAACCTGTCCGCGTACTCGACGGGCCCGCGTGAGGTGTGGTGGACCGACATCGCGTCGTCGAGGGTGAAACCGTCGGGGTTGGGGGCCGAGTGCCATCCCCAGGTCGACAGGGTGGCCGTGTTCACGGCCAGGCGCCGCTCCGCCACCGCCGTCGTCTGGTCGTGGAAGTCCGTGAAGGTCTGCATACCGGTGATGTCCGCGGTGTAGCCGAAGTTCCCGTTGCCGACGGTCATCACCTCGGCCGGGTCGGGGCGCGTCAGTTCCACGGTGTGGCGGCGCACCAGCGCCTGGCGGTCGATGGCGGCTCCGGGGCGGGCGGTGTTGCTCACGTGCTTCTCCCGACGGTGTGGACGTGCGGTCGGTGTTGCGGCCGACGGCGGTGCGAAGCCCCGGCGACGGAGCCGGGACAGGGCTGCTCAGGTGCTGGGGGCACCTGCCGCGCACCGCTGTCGACACTTCCCCGTCCGTGCCGACGGGCTCGCACCGGGTCGGCGGTGCGGCCTCATGCACACGGACAGGCTTTTGAACGCGCGTTACTAACGCGCGTTTGTACGATAGTTCCTGTGGTCCGAGTGCCGACAGGGCGCAGCGGTAACAAAACGGCAATGCGTCTGTCCGGGCCCCTCGTCGCGAACTGACGCGGGTTGACGGAGGGCGGTTACGATGAGCGTCCGACCGCCAGGGCGACCGTGTGACGAAGGGGACCATGACGCCTCCCGCCAAGCGTCCGACCAGTGTGGACGTCGCGCGTGCCGCGGGCGTCTCGCGCACCACCGTCAGCTTCGTGCTCAACGACCGTCCTGGCCAGTCCATCCCCGACGAGACCCGGCGGCGCGTGACGGAGGCGGCCCGGCGCCTGGGCTACCGGCCGCACGCCTCGGCCAGGGCACTGGCCGCAGGGCGCAGCGACATCGTCCTGCTCGCCGTGCCCGGACTCCCCCTGGGAGCGAGCATCAGCCGTTTCGTGGAGGAGTTGGACGCGGCCCTGGCCGACCACGGCCTGACGCTGGTCACCCACCTCACCGGGGAACGCGGGCGCTCCCTGGCCGACGTGTGTGCGAGTGTCGACGCCTCGGCCGTGGTCGGCTTCGGTTCGTTCGACCAGGAGACGGCCCGGGAACTGCGTCGGGCGGGAGCCGCCATCGTCTTCCCCACCGGGATGGACGACTCTCCGGTCACCCGGCCGGTCGGCCGGATGCAGGCCGAACACCTCATCGCACGCGGCCACCGGCGGCTCGGGTACGCCCTTCCGGGCCATCCCCACCTGCTGCCGATGGGGCGCGAACGGCTGCGCGGAGCGGAGGAGGCCTGCGACGCGGCCGGGATCGCTCCACCGGTGGTACTCGACACGACCCTGGAGAGCGAACGGGCCGCGCGGGTCGTCGCGCGGTGGTCCGAGGAGTCGGTCACCGGCGTGTGCGCCTTCAACGACGAGACCGCGGTCGCCGTCCTGGCGGGTATGCGCGAGCAGGAGCTTTCGGCTCCCGAGGACATGGCGGTCATCGGAGTGGACGACATTCCCACCGCCCGCCTGACGGTCCCGGCCCTGACCACGGTGCGGTTCGACCTGCGCGAGGTGGCCCGGCGCAGGGCCGCCGCCGTCGTCGAGGGGCTGGCCGGTCGGGACATCGGAGCGGAGCCCTCCTTCGCCAACCCCCACGTCGTCGAACGGGCCACCACCTGAGTCCAGTCCGGGCCGGGGAAGGGCCGGGCGTCGGGGCACTGCCACTGACGGCCACAGGGCGGGACACGACGGGGGCCTCGGACGTCGGCCCCGCCATGGTTCGACGGGTACGCGCTCCCACGGTGCGCTGCTCCCATGGCCGTACCGCGGACGCGGTAGGCCGAAACGGTGCGTGCGGATGACGCGCGTTCTCCGCCGCTCGCCCAGGATGGTCATGATCCCGGAAAGCGACGGCTCCGACCGGGCCTTCCGGCGCGGACCCGGACACGGACCGCTCTCCGCGCTGATCCGACGAGCGATCGGGGGACTCTCATGGCAGACCAGGCGCCGGCACCCGCATCCGGGTGCTCCGCTCGCGAGCACACGACGGTCCGTGTCGACCGCCGCATGGAAGCCGTCTATCGCGACAGCTACCGCGACTTCGGGTGGGTCGTCGTGAGCGGTGAAGCCCACCGGACACACGGCGACACCGTCATACTCAGGCTCAGGCGGGACCGGTCGGCCAAGGACCGCGCCATGGTCGCGGAGTTGCAGCGCGAGTGCGAGAACGCGTTGGAGGCGATCGCGGACATGCGGGGGCGTCAGGACACGGCCGCGATCACGGTCGCCACGGCCCTCACCGTGGGCATCGTGAGCACGGCCTTCCTCGCCAGCATGGGCCTCGCCCTCACGGCGGGCATGGGCCTGCTGTCGGTGCCGCTCGGCGTCACCGCGTTGGTCGCGCCCTACCTCGTCCGCGGCTGGATGCGGTGGATCAGGGCCGACCGACTGACCCGACTGGTCGACGAGCAGTACGGCATCGTCCACGAGACCCGGACACGGGCTGGCCGTCTCCTGGCCTGAGGACCGGGACGCCAGCGTCGGCGCAGGAGTCCGGCTCTCCGGTTCCCGAGGCTGGCCGCTCACCGACTTCAGCGGTGGCCGGGCTGCTGCGCCCAGGGATGTTCATGGCTTTCGCTGAAGGGGTCCATATCAGGGAACTCGCCATAAGTATCGCGCGTCACCTATGATGTAACGCGCGTTACCAAAGATGGTTGGGCGCCCACACCGCATAGATGTGGCCGCCCACCGACCAGTTCCCCGGGAGAGAGCCACCGATGACGCCCGAGCCCCGCCATGAACCTCCGAGCGAGCAGCCGGCACAGTACGTGGTCGGAGTCGACTTCGGCACCCTGTCCGGGCGTGCCGTCGTGGTGCGCGTTGCCGACGGCA